>NZ_JBFUKU010000007.1:0-63675 GCF_056400685.1 Pseudomonas sp. P5_A12
GTTTCGTTATCGGTGTCGGGCCCGACGAAGTAGATCGTGCTGGGTTTGCGTGGGGTGTCTTTGGGAATGACCGGTTTGAGGTAGTAGTCGAGGGCGCGGTCGGCGGCGTCGTTGAGTTTTTTGGAATCGGTGGATTCGTAGGGGGAAACGTCGTCGATATCTGGCGGGTTGGGTGTGATCTTGAACATGGTGAAACTCCTACAAAAAATGGAGCCACCAAAATTTGTCGCTAAACAAATGAGGGTGGCGGCTGCACGCAGGTTAGCGAACCGGGTGTAGGCGCCCGGCAGATCCGGAGATCTCCCGCGCACAGCCGCCATGACAACAATCGCAAACATGAGCAGTCTGCAAGAGAGTTGGGAGCGCTGTTGCGCCTACAAAGGTTCGGGTCGCTAAACCCGATCGCTGATTTGTCAGCGACCGGGAAACAATAGAGTCCGGCCCTCAGGCGCACAAGCCGGCGGATTCTGGCGCAGTCGTAGGTAACAGCGCAAGGATGTGTAGCCTGAGTGAGTGTCTGGAGGTGTCTTTTAAACATCGTTGTTTATTGTTATTGCTCAGGACTTCTAATGGGCGTCCTCTTTTTCCTACATTCTCCTGAATGCCACTGGGAATTGACCATGCGTAACATCACCCTGCCAATCGATGCTCGACCCTTCATTCTTCCAGTAAAAATTGACGTATAAAGTATTTTTTTCTCCACTACCTCTTGAATAGACAACACCCCAACTACTGCCGAACGAACGATACTCTCGTGAAAATGAACTCACGGGATGACTTGAATAATTGTTGGGGTCGATTGGGATACCACCTATCGAGGCAATCCATGGTGCAAGTTGGGTCCAATTAGTTATTATTGGGCCAACTATTGCCAGGTACCCGTTCGAAACGGTCACCGTATATCCCAAGGTCTGTGGGGGGGAGGATGAGTCGGTAACAGTGATGCGAGTGGTTCCATTTGCCTCACTTATCACGGTGCCATTGACGCTGTTGACCGAGGCAATAGACGGGTTCGCGGAACTATAAGTTACGGGAAGGACGCCTCCCGAGGCCTGCCTTTGTGCTGTAGTGTTTGGAGGGTAAATGGTTCGCCGAACATCCCCTAATCGCCCCTGAAGAGATGTGAACTGCCCGTTTAGAATGAGGTTAGAAGTGTCGATCGTCAGCGGCGGGACCGGCGAAATGACCCTGAAACTGCGAGTATTCGAAACCTCTCCGGTGCTAAGTGCTTTTGCCGTGATCGAGTGGCTGCCCAAAGCTACGGCAAGCGTTGTCGTCCAGGTAGTCCCGTCAGCGGACACTGTATGTTTGGGGGTGGTGCCATCGTAAATTTGCACCTGATGGCCGGACGTTACTTTGCCCTGCAGACTGACGCTGGTGCTTTTGGTATCTGTGTTGTTAGGTACTTCGACGTCGTTACCTTTCACCGAATCAATCGTTGGAGCGACCGCCACCACGACGGTCAAAGTGCACACGTTCGAATAGATATCGCCGCTGTGATAAAGCGATTTGGCGTACAAACGACGTCCCCCCGTCGTTACTGTGATGGTGAGCCGCCAAAGGCCTGTCGTTGCATCGGCAGGCGCTTTCCCTTTGGACACCGCGCTTGCACCGCTGCCGTCATAGATCTCGACCTCTTTACCTTTGCTCGCCCTGCCAACCAGTTTCAAGGTGGTGCTGGTCGTGATTCCAGCCTCGGGAATTTCTTTGTCATTGGTGTCCGTCACCGTGTCAATCACCGGGATCACCAACTCGACCGCCTGAATGGTATAAACCTGCACCGGAAACCTGACCATCGTCGCGGCGTCCGCCTTCTTGTTGAAGTTCACGCCAAAGGTAATAGTCACCTTCGAACCGTCCTTGAGCGTTCGCAACCACGCAATGGCTGCGGCCGTGGTCACCCCCGATGTGGATCCATGCGCCGCCCCCGTCCATACCACCATCTCGGTGGGATTGCCCGCTTTGTCGACGCCGTCATAACGCAACCAGATACAGTGCAGCGACACTTGAAGCAACCATGCAGTCACCCTCAATTGAGCCGAGTCCTGCATCTGCGCCACGTCCAGCACGCCGTCCCCTGCCGCACCATCAATCATCGGCTTGCTCAACCGCGGGTCGTCATTTGCAATCCGGTTTACCGTCACCACCAATGGCGCCGATTCGGCAACCTCCTGTCCGCCCTGAATCAACTTCCAGGCCAACTGCGGCACCTTGCCGTGCCACAACCCGAGGAACGCCGCATCGAGGGTGAAAAGGGCAAATTTCTGATCCAGCGGTTGATCGACAAACGCGGGCGAATCCGGCAATGGATTGACCAGATACAGTCGCGCCTTGTGACCGGGCACGGCCCCGGCATAGTCGACACGCACGCTCACGCCTTGGGTGTAGTTCAAGGGATCAAAGGGGTTGGGGGTGGATGGCAAGGTCGGTGGATTCAATTCAATCGAACCTTCACCCACCACCCGCGCCGTGGCCACTTTGGAAGTGCCGGCCGGCGTATCACCTTTAAGCAACYGATAGGTCACTGTCACCACGCTGCCGGCAATGACTTTGTCGTTGGCCACTTGCAGCACGCAAGGTTTCTTCTGCCCGAACTCATCGGTTTCGACCTCGCCGGTTACCGTCACCACCACATCTGGCTGGCCGGTGATTTTTGCGGTGTAGGTCGCACTGAGGGTGTCACCGGAAGAGAAGCGTGGGTCGCTGGTCAATACGATCAGCAGTAGCGGGTTATTGCCCAGCTTTTCCAGGTCAATGATGCCCGGATCGTCTGTCGGATCGTTCTGGATTTCCCGCAGGATGGGCGCTGGCAAGCGCGTGCCGGCCAGGTCTTCATCCACAGTTTGCGAGGCTGACCAGACTGCGTCGGTGTCCGGCGTATTGCCCAGTTGGTCGGTGACCGTGTAGGAAAAGTCGAGCTTGCCGCCCGGTCGTACGGCGCTTTCCAGGTAGGCGCGGGTGACGGTAAAACACACGGTTATCGGGTTCGGCGAACCCGGATTCGGCGGCTGCGGTGCCTCGTTCTGGCCCACCATGTGCGACATGATTTCGCCGTTGCATTTCAACGTGATCGTGTCGTAGGCCCGGCAATACGGGTAGGACACGCACACCTGCGCGCTGACAAAATCAGGCCCGACGCCGTTCTTGATCGCGTCGGGCAGCAACAATGCCAACTCAGAATGGCCGTCGACCTCCGGTTTGGTATCTTTGAGACCGGGGCGGATCTTGTTGTACAGCAAGGTCAGCGGGTTGGAGGTGCCGATGTTCTGACTGCCTCGCCTAATGGTGTAAAAAAGCACATTGACCCGATCCGCGTGCAGACGACCCTTGGGGATGCGCAGGATCGTTATGGCGTTCACATCGATAATGATTTGGCTGTCCAGGAGCGCGTCGTCCCCCACCAGCCACAGCTCATTCACGTCGCCGCGATCCACAGTCCCCGCCAATGGCGGATCCACCTCGGCCGTCGCCCCCTTGCCATCGATGACCAGGTCATAAATTACCAACGAAACGCCGACGTCAGCGTCAACGACCGGCTGGGTAGCACCCAACACTCGGGGTCGATCAAGATCGAATACCGTGTTGTCGGACGAAGTGGCAACGGCTGGCTGGCTGGATTCGGCGGTCATGAAAACGCTCCTGCGTCGGTCGGGGCTGGCCTGGTTTCGGCGCAACGGTTGGAGCAATCACACACCGATTGGCAGTGGGCTGGCTACTGTCAGATCTGACAGTACCGACGGAGGGTCAGGTCTTGAACGGAGGGTTATTGTTCTTCATGAGCAGGCTCGCGCCTGACGGGTGCACGCGATCCACATGAGGGCGAGCCTGCTCGCGAATAGGTCACCCAATCAACAAAAAACCCTGAATCAACGCACCACAACAGTGCGACCACTCTCCTCGCCCGCCCATTTCCGTGACTACCCAGTCCGGTTTTGACCCGCCTCGGAAAATAAACCTGCACTTCGTCGGTGCAGTCACCCCTTCGTCACGTGGTTCTTTTACCCTCTGAAAACTGATTGTCGAACAATTGCACCAGATGACCCGCCCCGCTCTAGGATCTGGCCTAGACTCATTTTCTCGAGGTCAAACCGGACGGTCATCTGACTGTAAAAAACTCGAAACTTTCAGTCCTGACCGTGGGTCAGGTTAAAGGTAGGGTCAACGCGACTGGTGCATTCCTTGCAATGGCCCCTCCACCCATCCGCTTCACCGCATTGGGCAGCATTTGCTACCGATGCGTGCGCGTTTGCGCCCGGCCACAGGATTTGGCCACACCGTTTGTGCCGGACCTAAGCATTAGATCAACACCACGGGAGATTCATATGATAAGTGCGGCTTTAGATATTCAGGGAGAGCGTGCTCATCAGCAGGTCGGCGAATCGAGCGTCGTCAATGCGCCGAGTGCGCAATCGATCAGCGTCCCTGGCACCAAGACGCTGACACCAACTGCCAGTCAGAATCCGAATAGAAAGAAAGTGCTGTTTGTCACCTCCGAGATTGCCGATCTGGTGAAAACCGGCGGTCTGGGCGACGTTTCCGCCGCACTGCCACGCGCCATGTCGCACCTGCACGATGTGCGGGTCCTCATCCCCGGCTACCCGCAAGTGCTGCACAGCGAAAACCCGATCCACATCATTGGTGAACTGGGTGGGCACGCCGCACTGCCGCCCTGCAAGATCGGGCGCATGGACATGCCGGACGGTCTGGTCATTTATGTGTTGATCTGCCCTGAGCTCTACGAGCGCGAAGGCTCGCCTTACGGTGCCAACAATGGCCGCGACTGGCCAGATAACCACATCCGCTTCGCCCGCCTGGGCCTCGCCGCCGCAGATATCGCCGCCAATCTCGCACAAATTCACTGGTGCCCGGATCTGGTGCACGCCCATGACTGGCCAGCGGGCCTGGCGCCTGCCTACATGCACTGGCGTGGGCAGCGCACCCCTACCCTGTTTACCATCCATAACCTGGCTTACCAGGGCGTGACCAGCCTCGGCTCGTGCCCCGAACTGGGGATTCCCGCGCACGCCCTGCAACAGGAAGGCATGGAGTTCTACGGCAAGATGTCGTTTCTCAAGGCCGGCATGGCCTATTCGAGCCACATCACCACCGTCAGCGCCACCTATGCCCAGGAAATCACCACGCCGGCCTTCGGCTGTGGCCTCGACGGTTTTCTCGCCGCCAAGACCCAGCAAGGCCTGCTCAGCGGCATTCCCAACGGCATCGATGAAAGCTGGGACGCGGCCACGGATTCGCACCTGTTCCGCCCCTTCAGCATCGGTGACTGGGACGGCAAAGCGGTCAATGCCGCACATGTGCGCGAACTGTTCGGCCTTGCAGATTCCGAAGGTCCGCTGTTTGCCGTGGTGTCGCGCCTGGTCTATCAGAAAGGCCTGGACCTGACCGAAGCGGTTTCCGAATACATCGTCAAATCCGGCGGCCAGATTGCAATCATTGGCCGTGGCGAGCCGGAAGAAGAACAAGCCATGCGTGAACTGGCCCTGCGTTTTCCAGGGCAGATCGGCGTGCGCATCGGCTTCAATGAAACCGACGCCCGACGCATGTTTGCCGGCAGCGATTTCCTGCTGATGCCGTCGCGTTATGAACCCTGCGGCCTGAGCCAGATGTACGCCCAACGCTTCGGTTCACTGCCGGTGGCGCGCAATACCGGCGGCCTGGCCGACACCATTGAAAACGGCGTGACCGGTTTCCTCTTCGATGAATCTTCCGTCGAAAGTTACCAGGAAGCCCTGAGCCGCGCATTCAAGGTGTTCGCCTTCCCCGACCTGCTCCATGCCATGCGGTGCCGGGCCATGGCCGCGCCTTTCAACTGGTGCAAGGCTGTGGAACCCTACGCCGAACTCTACGAACAGCTTGTGGCTAAGGCTTTGGGTAAATCAGGCCGACAGTAAGAGGTTTTCAACGATGCCGTTACGGACCCTTGAGACCTGGCCCCACGGCGCAATCATGCTGGACGCAGAGCACACGCGTTTTGCCTTGTGGGCGCCTGATGCGTTTTACGTCAGTGTCGAACTGGAAAATGGACAATCCTTGCCGCTGTTGCCTCAGGCCGACGGCTGGTTCGTGATCAAGACCCGCTGCCCTGCGGGGACCCGTTACCGATACAACATCGATGGCGAGCTGGAGGTGCCGGACCCGGCCTCCCGCGCGCAAGCCGGCGATATCGGCGGCCACAGTGTGGTGGTCGATCCGCTGGCCTATCAATGGCAACACCACACCTGGCACGGTCGGCCATGGAACGAGGCGATCATCTATGAGCTGCACGTCGGTGCGCTCGGCGGTTTCAGCGCCGTCGAGCAACACCTGTCGCGCCTCGTCGAACTCGGCATCACCGCGATTGAGCTGATGCCGTTGGCGCAATTTCCCGGTGAGCGCAATTGGGGATACGACGGCGTCCTGCCTTACGCGCCCCAGGCATCCTATGGCTCGCCTGAGCAACTCAAACACCTGATCGACACCGCCCATGGCCTCGGCCTGGCGGTGATTCTCGACGTGGTTTACAACCACTTCGGCCCGGATGGCAATTACCTGCACCACTACGCCAAGGGCTTTTTCCGCGAAGACAAACACACCCCGTGGGGGGCTGCCATCGACTTCCGGCAGCGTGAGGTGCGGGACTTTTTCATCGACAACGCGTTGATGTGGTTATTGGAGTATCGCTTTGACGGTTTGCGCCTGGACGCAGTGCACGCTATTGAAAGCCCGGACTTCCTGGAAGAACTGGCCCAACGTGTTCGACAGCAAACCGAGCCCACAAGCCATGTGTGGCTGATGGTGGAAAACGAACACAATGAAGCCAGCCTGCTGGAACAGGGCYTCGATGCACAGTGGAACGATGACGGTCACAACGCGCTTCATGTGTTGCTGACCGGTGAAACCGACGCTTACTACGCCGATTATGCCGAACAGCCCACCGAACAACTCGCTCGCTGCCTGAGCCAGGGTTTTGTCTTTCAGGGCCACCCCAACCGTCACGGCACGCCACGAGGTGAACCCAGTGGTCACTTGCCGCCGACTGCCTTCGTGCTGTTTCTGCAAAACCACGACCAGATCGGCAACCGCGCGTTAGGCGAACGCCTGCATCAACTGACCCACCCTGATGCACTCTATGCGGCCACTGCACTGCTGCTGTTATCGCCGATGATCCCGCTGATGTTCATGGGAGACGAATTCGCCGCGCAGGCACCGTTTCTGTTTTTCACCAGCCACCACGGTGAGCTCGCCGATCTGGTGCGCGAAGGTCGACGCAACGAGTTCGCGGCGTTCAGCGCCTTTGCCGATCCGCACAAGCGCAAACAGATTCCCGACCCGAATGCGCCCCAGACCTTCGAAGCGTCGAAGCCGATACCGAGCGCCAGCGCTCTGCCGGCCATTCATGATTTGTATCGCCGCCTGTTGCAACTGCGCCACGAGCACCTCATCCCGCATCTGTCCGGCACCCAGGCACTGGGCGCGGACGTACTCGGGCACGGTGCGGTGAGCGCACGCTGGCGGCTGGGCGACGGCAGTGAGCTGCGCATTGACCTGAACCTCAGCGACATGCCGGTGGTCCACACCCCTGAGGCCGACACACGCTTGCTGTTCGAACACCCTCCCCACTCAGCCGACCTGTTGCGCCAGGGCAAACTTGCCCCGTATTGCGCGCTAGTCAGCCTCACCGCCGCAGCCCCTTTGCTACCCCCGCATGGAGAGCGCCCATGAGCGACGCGCAACTTGAAATACTCGCCAGCCGCGCAGGCCTGGCTGTCGATTGGATCGACGCCAATGGTCGCCCGCAGAAAGTCGGCCCGTCGGTGTTGCGCGCCGTGCTCACGGGCCTCGGTCATCCGGCCGGCAGCGCCCAGGAAATCGATGCGAGCCTGCTGGAACTGCAAGCCGTCCAGCAAACCCACCGACTGCCTCCGCTGATGACGGTCGACGTCGGTGCCGGTCTTGATCTGGCGCGTTACTTTGATCCCGAGACGCCCTGCGACATTCATCTCGAGGACGGCTCGCGGATCTACCTGAAGCTCGATGCTCAGGCGGTGCTGCCGGGACTGATTCCGGTCGGCTACCAGCACGTCAGCATCGACGGGCAATCGTTCACCCTCGCCGTGGCACCTGAACGCTGCTATAGCGTCGGCGACGCCGTYGACAATCCGATCCCGCGTGCGTGGGGCCTGAGCGTCCAGCTGTACTCACTGCGGCGTGCCGGCGATGGCGGTTTYGGCGATACCCAGGCACTGGAAGACCTCGCCCGGGTGGCCGGTGAACGCGGCGCCGAAGCGCTGGCGATTAGTCCGTTGCACGCGATGTTTGGCAGCGATACGCAGCGCTACAGCCCTTACTCGCCTTCCAGCCGTTTGTTTCTCAACAGCCTGTACGCCGCGCCCGGGGCCATCCTGGGTGAGCGAGCGCTGCGCGCGGCGATTGACGCCACGGGACTTGCTGGCGAACTGCAACAGCTTGAGGAACGGCCGTTGATTGACTGGCCCGTGGCCGCGCGAGCCAAACACCGAATTTTGCAGGCGTTGTACGAGGGCTTTATTAACGGCGAACACCCCTTGCATGAAGACTTCAGCAGTTTCCGTCATGCCTCGGGCGAAGCGCTGGAAAATCACTGCCGCTTCGAAGTCCTTCAAGAAACCTGCGCCGCACGGGGCGAAAGCCTCGACTGGCGCGAGTGGCCCGAGCAGTGGCGCGACCCGCGCAGCGTCGCCCTTGCCGAGTTCGCGGAAGAGAACGCCGCACGTATCGGCTTCTTCGCCTTCTGCCAGTGGCTGATCACCCGCTGTCTTGAGCGCGCGCAAACCGCCGCGCGCAGTGCCGGCATGAGCATTGGGCTGATCGCCGACCTCGCCGTCGGTGCTGATGGCGGCGGCAGTCAGGCCTGGAGCCGCCAGGACGAATTGCTCGCTTCGCTGACGGTGGGTGCGCCGCCGGACATTCTCAACCGCTCTGGTCAAGGCTGGGGCATTTCCGCATTTTCCCCCGAAGGTCTGGTACGCAACGGCTTTCGCGCATTTATCGAAATGCTGCGCGCCAATTTCGCCCACGCCGGCGGCCTGCGGATCGACCACATCATGGGCCTGCAACGGCTGTGGGTGATCCCCAATGGCGCGTCTGCGCGGGATGGTGCCTACCTTTACTACCCGGTCGACGATTTGCTGCGTTTGCTGACGCTCGAATCCCATCGACATCAAGCCATTGTACTGGGCGAAGACCTCGGCACCGTGCCTGACGGGCTGCGGGAAAAACTCATCGCCCGCTCGATCCTCGGCATGCGCGTGTTGCTGTTTGAACAGGATAACGCCCACTTCAAGCCCATCCTCGACTGGCCGGATAACGCGCTGGCGACCACCAGCACCCATGACTTGCCGACGCTCAATGGCTGGTGGCATGGCCGCGACATCGACTGGCACGCCCGCTTGGGCCTGACAGACGCCAGCGGTGAAATCGAATGGCGCCAACACCGCGAGCGCGAACGTGAAGGCCTGCGTCGGGCGTTGAGCGAAGACCCGCAGAACTTTCGCGAGGAGTCCCACGAAACCGATCAAGTGCTCGACGCCAGCGTGCGGTTCCTCGGGCATACCCGCGCGCCCTTGGTGTTGTTGCCCCTGGAAGATGCCTTGGGCATCGAACAGCAGGCCAACCTGCCCGGCACCATCGACGCCCACCCTAACTGGTCACGGCGCCTGCGCGGCGACAGCGAAGCCCTGCTCGATGATCCGGATGCGGCCCGGCGCCTGGAACTGCTCGCCTGCGCGCGGCTTCAGGCGGGCGAGCGTGACCAATGACGGCGGCGTTTATCCAACCGCCGCGGGCGACCCTGCGGCTGCAATTTCATAAAGGCTTCACCCTGGATCAAGCGGTGCCACTGGTGCCGTATTTCGCCCGCCTGGGCATCAGCCACGTCTACGCCTCGCCGCTGCTGGCCGCCCGCGCCGGCTCCATGCATGGCTACGACGTGGTGGACCCGACCACCGTCAACCCCGAGCTGGGTGGCGAAGCCGCGCTGCGTCGTTTGGTCAATGCCCTGCGCGAACAGCGGATTGGGTTGATCCTCGACATCGTGTCCAATCACATGGCCGTTGGTGGCGCTGATAACCCGTGGTGGCTGGACTTGCTGGAATGGGGGCGTCTGAGCCCGTTCGGCGAGTTCTTCGACATTCAATGGCACTCGCCGGACCCGTTGATGGAAGGTCAGTTATTGCTGCCATTCCTGGGGAGCGACTATGGCATCGCCTTGCAGGACGGCACCCTGCCCTTGCGCTTCGATGCACAGGGCGGCAGCTTTTACGTGCAGCATTACGATCACCGTTTCCCGATCTGCCCGATGCATTTTGGCGAATTGCTGCCCACGGATGTCGAGCCGCTGAAGTCGCTGGCGGAGCGTTTCACCACCTTGAGTTATCAGACCGACGCGCACAGTCTGGCGGTGCCGCTGAAAGCCGAACTGCACGAATTGGCCAGCGATCCGACACTGCTCCAGTCCATCGAGCAACACCTCGGCGCTTACGACTCACTCACCCCCGATGGTTTCCAGCGTTTGCACGCCCTGCTGGAGCGCCAGAGTTATCGGCTGGCGAGTTGGCGCACGGCGGCGGATGACATCAACTGGCGGCGTTTTTTCGATGTCAATGAATTGGGCGGCCTGCGCGTCGAGCGGCCGGCCGTGTTCGAAGCCACCCACGCGAAAATCTTCGAACTGGTGGCGCAAGGGCTGGTGGACGGTTTGCGCATCGACCACATCGACGGCCTCGCCGATCCCCGTGGCTACTGCCGCAAACTTCGACGCCGGGTCGATAGCCTGTCACCGGACCGGCACCTGCCGATCTACGTCGAGAAGATCCTCGGCGAAGGCGAAACCCTGCACCGCGACTGGTCGGTGGACGGTACCACCGGTTATGAATTCATGAACCAGGTGTCACTGCTGCAACACGACCCGCAAGGCGCCCAGACCTTGGGTGAACTCTGGCAGCGCTTCAGCGAACGACCTGCCGACTTCCGCCAAGAAGCGCAATTGGCACGTCAGCAAATCCTCAACGGCTCGTTGGCCGGCGATTTCGAAAGCGTTGCCCAGGCCTTGCTGCAAGTGGCCCGGGACGACTTGATGACGCGCGACCTGACCCTCGGTGCGATCCGCCGGGCGCTGCAGGAATTGATCGTGCACTTCCCCGTTTACCGCACGTACATCAGCCCTCGTGGCCGCTCGAATGAAGACGATGTGTTTTTCCAGCAGGCCATGGACGGTGYGCGGCAAACCCTGAGCGAAGCCGATTGGCCAGTGCTCGATTGCCTGGCCGGCTGGCTCGGCGGCGAACCCTGGCGCAAACGCCCGGTGGGTCGCCAGCGCAAGATTCTCAAGCACGCCTGCGTGCGCTTTCAGCAACTGACCTCGCCGGCGGCCGCCAAAGCGGTCGAAGACACCGCGTTCTATCGCTCGGCGGTGCTGCTGTCGCGCAATGACGTCGGGTTCAGCACCGAACAGTTCAGCGCTCCGGTGTCGGACTTTCATGCCGCCTGCGCCAATCGCCTGGCCGAATTCCCGGGCAACCTGCTGGCGACCGCCACCCACGACCATAAACGCGGCGAAGACACCCGTGCACGCTTGGCCGTTCTGAGCGAACGCAGCGTCTGGTACGCCGACCAGATTCCGCTCTGGAGGACCCTTGCCCGACCGCTGCGTGACGACGACCTCATGCCGACGGCGGGCGACGAGTTGATCCTGTACCAGGCGATCCTTGGCAGTTGGCCGCTGAACCTGCGCAGCGATGATCAGCCGGCGCTGGAGGACTACGCCAAACGCCTCTGGCAGTGGCAACAAAAAGCCCTGCGTGAAGCCAAGCTGCAAAGCAGCTGGAGCGCGCCAAACGAGCCCTATGAACACACCATGCAGGTGTTTATCGAGCGCCTGTTTTTGGCCCCCGAAGGTGAGCCGTTGCGCGCGGCCCTCGGCCAAGCGGTGCAGGCATTCGCCGCACCCGGCGCCCTCAATGGATTGGCGCAAACCTTGCTGAGAATGACCGTGCCGGGGGTGCCGGACCTCTATCAAGGCGACGACTTCTGGGACTTCAGCCTGGTGGATCCGGACAACCGCCGGCCGGTGGATTACGCCAGCCGTCAACGGGCTATTCAAGCCATACCGGACGTGCACAAACTGTTGGCGAACTGGCGTGACGGGCGCATCAAGCAGACGCTGATCGCCGAGGTGCTGAACCTGCGGGCCGAGCATACCGAACTGTTTTCGCGAGGGGCTTATCAAGCCCTTGAAGTGGTCGGCAGCCAGGCCCATCGGGTGCTGGCATTTGCTCGTTCGCTGGAAGGCAAACGCGCCATCGTGATCGTGCCGATACGCTGCGCCGATCTGCTAAGAAACAGTGCCGAACCAAGGATAGATGCGCTGCAGTGGGGCAACACACGGATCAAATTACCATTCGCCGCCTCTGGCGAAAATCTGAAGGGACTTTTTTCCAGCGTCGCAGTCACACAACACAGGGAGCTGAACATCAGCGCTGCGCTGGGGGTTGTCCCGGTCAATCTCTTTATCCAACTCTTTACCCAAGCTTGAGTTCAGTTCAGGAGCATTGCGATGAGTACCGACGATAAACGCGTTCGCGAATTTGCCTATCAGATCTGGGAATCCGAGGGCAAACCGGAGGGCCAGGAAGCTCGACACTGGGAGATGGCCCGCAAGCTGGCCGAAGCGGAAGCCCTGGCACCGAAAAAATCACCGAAGGCCGCCGCGAAACCTGCGGCCGGCAAGGCCAATGGCGCACTGGACGTGAATGCCAGCGAAGCCAAACCCAAGGCCAAAGCCAAGGCCAAACCTGCTGCGGCGTCGAAAGTGATTCCGCCGGGGGAAAAAGCCGTCGAGAAGAAACCTCGCGCGGCGAAAAAACCACCGATCACCTGACGTCTAAACGGTATGTATTGATCAATTACGTGGCGAGCTCGCTCGCCATTGGGGCTCGTTCGCCCTGGAAAAACTCTGATCCCCACTTGCAGGAGCACCTATGACCACGCCAAAGAAAGCCGCGCCAGAACCTCACGCCGAGGCGTCGCGAATCCGTGAAGGCTTGCCCTTCCCGCTGGGCGCAACCTGGGATGGCCTGGGGGTCAATTTCGCCTTGTTTTCCGCCAACGCCACCAAGGTCGAACTGTGCATCTTCGATGACTCGGGTGGGGTGGAACTGGAACGTATCGAGCTGCCCGAATACACCGACGAGATCTACCACGGCTACTTGCCCGATGCCCATCCGGGACTGATTTATGGCTATCGCGTCTACGGCCCGTACGACCCGGCCAAAGGTCATCGCTTCAACCACAACAAACTGTTGATCGACCCTTACGCCAAACAACTGGTCGGCGAGTTGAAATGGTCCGAAGCGCTGTTCGGCTACACCATCGGCCACCCCGACGCCGACCTCAGTTTCGATGAGCGCGACAGCGCACCCTTCGTGCCCAAATGCAAAGTCATCGACCCGGCGCACACCTGGGGCCACGATCATCGCGTCAGCGTGCCGTGGGACAAAACGATCATCTACGAAACCCACGTGCGCGGCATCAGCATGCGTCACCCTTCCGTTCCCGAAAATGTGCGCGGTACGTTCGCCGGGCTGATGGTCGATGACATGCTGGACCACATCCGCAAACTCGGGGTGTCGTCGGTTGAATTGTTGCCGATCCACGCGTTCGTCAACGATCAACACTTGCTGCACAAAGGCATGACCAACTATTGGGGCTACAACAGCATCGCCTTCTTCGCCCCGGACCCGCGCTACCTGGCCAGCGGCAAGATCGCCGAGTTCAAGGAGATGGTCGCGCACCTGCACGAAGCCAATCTGGAAGTGATCCTCGACGTGGTTTACAACCACACCGCAGAGGGCAATGAACAAGGCCCGACCTTGTCCATGCGCGGCATCGATAACGCCTCGTACTATCGCTTGATGCCCGAAGACAAACGTTTCTACATCAACGATTCCGGGACCGGCAACACCCTGGATTTGAGCCACCCTTGTGTGCTGCAAATGGTCACCGACTCCTTGCGTTATTGGGCTTCGGAAATGCACGTCGACGGTTTTCGCTTCGACCTGGCGACCATTCTCGGCCGCTACCACGACGGCTTCGATGAGCGTCACAGCTTCCTCGTGGCCTGCCGGCAGGACCCGGTGCTACGTCAGGTGAAGATGATTGCCGAACCGTGGGATTGCGGCCCCGGCGGGTATCAGGTCGGCAAATTCCCGCCGGGCTGGGTGGAATGGAACGACAAATTCCGCGACACCGTGCGCGCGTTCTGGAAAGGTGACGACGGCCAACTCGCCGATTTCGCCAGCCGCATGACCGCTTCAGGCGAGATGTTCAACCAGCGTGGCCGGCGGCCATATGCCTCGTTGAATTTCATCACTGCCCACGACGGTTTCACCCTCAACGACCTGGTGTCGTACAACGACAAGCACAACGAAGCCAACGACGAGAATAATCAGGACGGCAGCAACAACAACCTGTCCTGGAACCACGGCGTAGAAGGCCCGACCGACGATCCCGAAATCAACGAGTTGCGCCAGCGGCAAATGCGCAACTTCTTCGCCACGCTGCTGCTGTCCCAAGGCACGCCGATGCTGGTGGCTGGCGACGAATTCGCAAGGACTCAGGAAGGCAACAACAACGCCTATTGCCAGGACAGCGAGATCGGCTGGGTCAACTGGGACTTGAGCGAAGACGGCAAGGCCCTGCTCAAGTTCGTCAAACGTCTGATCAAGCTGCGTCTGACTTACCCGATCCTGCGTCGCGGGCGTTTCGTGGTGGGCAATTACAACGAGGACATCGGGGTCAAGGACGTGACCTGGCTCGCACCGGACGGCACGGAAATGTCCCAGGAACAATGGGGCGAGGGCCACGGTCGCTGCCTCGGGATCTTGCTCGACGGCCGCGCCCAGGAAACCGGGATCCGCCGCAAGGGTGCGGACGCGACGCTGCTGCTGGTGGTCAACGCGCACCACGACATCGTCAACTTCACGCTGCCGCAAGTGCCGGATGGCGGACACTGGACCTGCATGATCGACACCAATCAACCATCGATTCGCGGGCAGGAACGCTTCGAATTCGATCACGAATATTCGGTGACCGGCCGTTCGTTGTTGCTCTTCGRATTGCAGCATGAGGAAGAAGAGTGAAATTCAGCTGCGCACGTGCGCACCGCGTGCCCGCCTGAACAGCCGGGTACGCGGTGGTTTCGGCGACCATTTACGGGATTTGGTACGAATTGGTTAAAAAAAACCGCCCCAGATGAAACCGCCACGCGACGAATAGCGATACTTGAGCAATACTCTGCTCGCGACAATCCAAGGCACGGAACGCTGCACTTTGCTATCAAACAAAACAAGGACGTAGGCCGATGAAACCCCTCACCCTCATCGACAGCAGCCAATCAGCACAAATCTGGAACAGTGCGCTGCAACTGGACAACATCCCTGTCATCAATACCCATACCCTGGTCCCCGCCGGCGCCCGCGCCGTGGTGATCGCGCCGCATCCCGGCGACGAAGTGGTCAGCTGTGGCGGCTTGCTGCAGCTGCTCTCCAGCCTTGGACATCCACTGCAATTGATCTCGGTCACCGATGGCAGTGCCAGCCAGCCAGGCTCACAACAATGGTCGGAGAAGCGCCTGAGCGTGTTTCGCGGCCAGGAAAGCGTCGAGGCCTTGCGTCGGCTCGGCTTGCCGATGCACAGCCTGAAATGGATTCGTGGTGGCTTCACTGACTTCGCCCTGGCCGAGCAGGAGACACGACTGACCCAATTCATCTCCCGCTACTTGCGGCCTGGCGATGTGGTGTTCAGCACCTGGCGCGAAGACGGCACGCCCGATCACGACGCCGTCGGCCGTGCCAGCGCCGTTGCTGCGAGCGGGGTCGGTGCGGCGTTCCATGAAGTGCCAATCTGGGCCTGGCACTGGCCGGTTCGCGACCAGGGACTCGTGCCCTGGCACCGTGCACGCAAAGTGCGCCTCGATACCTGGACCGTCGCGCGTAAAAGCCACGCCACCCATGCCTACGCCAGCCAGCTCGATGGCGAGCCCACCCTCGGCATCGCACCGCTGCTGCCCCGAGTGCTCCTGGACCGTATGCGATTGCCCTATGAAATAGTCTTCGTCTAACTTGCACAGCTCTGTAGCTGCTGCCGAGCCCGCGAGGCTGCGTCTGGGATTTCACGACCGCTGCGCGGCCGGACGCAGCCTCGCAGGCTCGGCAGCTGCTACAAATCCCCGCAAYCAGCTCTGACTCWCTACCCTCCCCCGTAGCAGCTGACGAGCAACGCGARGCTGCGTCTGGGATCTGCCTGACAAAACGCGATTGCCCGGTGAGGTTCAAGACGGTATCTACAAAATTGCGGTGGCTGTGAACTGCCCGCCGCCGCATCAGTCGCATGCATACGCAGTCCAGATTCAGAGGAGCACACGTGACCACCGATTCCGAGCAACGGGCCGCGTTGAACCTGTCCCCGACGATTCATCGCTTGAGGGTGCTGACGGTCAACACCCACAAGGGCTTCACCGCCTTCAACCGGCGCTTCATCCTCCCGGAGCTGCGCGAAGCGGTGCGCAGTACGGCGGCGGACCTGGTGTTCCTCCAGGAAGTGGTGGGAGAACATGATCGGAATTCTTCCCGTTACAACAATTGGCCGCCGACCTCTCAATACGAATTTCTCGCCGACAGCATGTGGAACGATTTCGCTTATGGACGCAATGCGGTCTACCCCGATGGCCACCATGGCAATGCGCTGTTGTCGAAATACCCGATTCGCGAATTTCGTAACCTTGATGTGTCGATCACCGGCCCCGAACGACGCGGGTTGCTGCACTGTGTGCTGGAGGTGCCGGGGCACACTGAAGTCCATGCGATTTGCGTGCACCTGAGCCTGCTCGAAAGTCATCGCCAGCTGCAGTTGCAGCTGCTCTGCCAACTGCTCGAATCCCTGCCCGACGACGCCCCGGTGATCATCGCTGGCGACTTCAACGACTGGCAGTTGCAAGGCAACGCCGCCCTCGCCCAACGAAACTATCTGCATGAGGCGTTCGAACGCCATAACGGGCGCCCGGCGAAAACCTACCCGGCACGCTTTCCATTGTTGCGCCTGGACCGCATATACCTACGTAACGCCAGCAGCCATGAACCGCGAATTCTCAGTCATAGACCCTGGACACACTTGTCGGATCATTTGCCGTTAACAGTCGAGGTGCACCTCTAGCGACTTTGTCAAAAGGCTCGGGATCGCGATTTTTTTGACGTATGTCGAACAAACAAGGCCTTAGGTCGCGCCGTAAATCAGTCACTTTCAACACCTGAAATACCCTTACCATCTATCGCCCGTTTTCTTGACGCGCTGTCAGCGGTCCTCTTAGCTAAACTTTACTACCCCCGAAGTAACATCAGGGGACACCCCCAGACACCCGCCAAATACGGGCGCCCAAAGGCATGCCCCTAATCCACTCGGTCGCCCCTCATTCGGGGTAGGAGAGACGCCATAGCGAGAGACCCCATGCGATTGCAAGGTAGACCCCCATGAAAACGTCATTCACCCAACATGAGATCAAAGTCACTTTTTGCACTGTTTCAAGCTCCATCCTGCTGTGTTCGACCCTGGAGACCCAGGCGGGACCGACGGTAGAAGAAATCGCCCCGTGGTATCGCCAGGATGTTTCGGTACTGACCGTGGCAACCACCACCATCACTGCCCCCGCTGCCGGCCACCTCGGCGCCGCATCCGACACAACAAGCTCACACCTGACCATCGAAGACGAAGCGCCCTCAGCCTGGGATCAGGTATACGGAAAACCGTCACGCCAAGCACAGACCGACTTCCAGTCACTGGGATCTTCGATCCCCGGCACCACAGAATTCAAAAGCCCGGCGATCCTCACCTTGCAGAGCGGTAGCGGCCATACCCAAAGGGTCGGGCTGATCGGCGGCACCACCCATTTACAAGGTAACAGCAACGGCTTGCTGGCCAATCCAGCCTTGGCCAACCCCGACCACGACACCCTCAACCTCCAAGGTCAGAGCCTCGGCGCTTACTGGAGCCTGACCGGCCCTCAAGGCTGGCATGTGGATTTGACCGCCAGCGGTGGCCGGGTCAACGGCTTTAGCCGTAACGACCAGGGCGCACGGCAGGCCACCGAAGGCACGGCGATGACGTTGTCGGTGGAAGGCGGTTTCCCGATTGGCCTCGGCAAGAACTGGGTGGTCGAACCCCAGGCGCAGTTGATTAATCAGCGCATATCGCTGGATACGCCGTATGCCGGCGCGGGCAATGCGTCATCGAACGAGCTGACGTCCTGGAGCGGACGGGTCGGCGCCCGATTGAAAGGCAGTTACGACATCAATGGCCTGGGCTTCGAACCCTACGTTCGGACTAACTTGTGGCACACCGTGAACACCGGCAATACCGTGTCCCTCGATCAGGTCGACAAGATCAGCAGCAGCCGCAAATCATCGACCGTCGAAGTGGGATTGGGACTGGTGGCCAGAGTCACGCCCACCGTGAGTTTTTACGTCAGCGCGGATTACAGCAGTGATGTGGATGACAATGATTTGAATGGATTGATTGGGAGTTTGGGGGTGCGGATGCGGTGGTGAGCGTCTGACCTCAAGACTTGTAGTGGCAGGTCTGAAGCTATCGCGGGCAAGCCACGCTCCCACATTTGGAATGCATTCCACTGTGGGAGCGTGGCTTGCCCGCGATGGCTGCGACTCGGTATCAGCTCAACCCTCCGGCCGCAAAATCAACACCGCGAGCGGTGGCAGATTCAGCACCAGCGAAAGCGCCTGCCCATGGCTCGGTGCTTCTTCGGTCAACGCGCCGCCACTGTTGCCATAGTTGGAACCGGCATACATCGCCGCATCGCTGTTGAGCACCTCGGTCCAGCGCCCGGCAAACGGTACGCCGACGCGATACGCCTCACGCGGCACCGGGGTGAAGTTGGCCACGACCAGTACCGGCCGCCCCTCCTTGCTCCAGCGCAGCCACGCGTAAACGCTGTTGATCGCATCGTCGCCGATCAGCCACTGGAAGCCTTGCGGGGCGTCATCCTGCTCATGCAGCGCCGGTTCTTCGCGGTAAAGTCGATTGAGGTCACCGACCAGTTTCTGCACCCCTTGGTGCTCGGGGTATTGCAGCAAGTACCAGTCCAGTTGCTGATCGTGATTCCACTCGCGCCACTGACCGAATTCGCAGCCCATGAACAACAGCTTCTTGCCGGGGTGCGTCCACATGAAGCTCAAGTAGGCGCGCAAATTGGCAAACTTCTGCCAGCGGTCGCCGGGCATCTTGTCGATCAGCGAATGCTTGCCGTGAACCACTTCATCGTGGGAAATCGGCAGGATGAAACGCTCGGACCAGGCGTAAACCAGGCCAAAACTCAGCTCATTGTGGTGATGGGCGCGGTACACCGGATCCTGCTGGATGTAATGCAGCGAATCGTGCATCCAGCCCATGTTCCATTTGTAGGCAAAACCCAAGCCGCCCTGTTGCGTGCTCTGACTGACACCCGGCCACGCCGTGGATTCTTCGGCGATGACCAGCGCACCCGGTGCCTCCAGCGCCACCACGTCGTTGAGGTGACGTAAAAAGTCTATGGCTTCGAGGTTTTCCCGACCGCCATGGCGGTTCGGCACCCATTCGCCGGCCTTGCGCGAATAATCGCGGTAGAGCATCGAGGCCACGGCATCGACGCGCAGGCCATCAACGTGGAAATGCTTGAGCCAGTGCAACCCCGAGGCCAGCATGTAACCGTGCACTTCGGTGCGGCCCAGGTTGTAGATCAGCGTGTCCCAGTCCTGGTGAAAACCTTCCAGCGGGTTGCCATATTCGTACAGCGCGGTGCCGTCGAATTGCGCCAGGCCGTGAGTATCGGTCGGGAAATGCGCCGGCACCCAATCGAGAATCACGCCGATTTCCGCCTGGTGGCAAGCGTTGACGAACGCGGCAAAGTCATCCGGTGAACCGTAACGGGCGCTCGGGGCAAATTGCGAAAGCAATTGATAACCCCACGAGCCGCCGAACGGGTGCTCCATGATCGGCATCAGTTCGATGTGGGTGAAGCCCAAGTCCTTCACATAAGGGATCAGGCGCTCACCCAACTCGTGCCAGGTGTACTGGCGGGCGACTTCGCCCAGATCGTCCAGCTCGCATTGCCAGGAACCGGCGTGCAATTCGTAGATCGACAGCGGTGCGGTCGGTCGCTGACGTTCGCCACGGGATTGCATCCACTCATGATCCTGCCAATCAATGTTGAGCGGTGAGGCGACTTTGGAGGCGGTGTCCGGCGGCAAGGTGGTAGCCAGCGCCATCGGGTCAGCCTTGAGCGGCAAAATGCCGTGGGTGCCGAGGATTTCGTATTTGTACGCCTCACCCGCTCGCAGGCGCGGGATGAACAGCTCCCAGACCCCGGTCGGATGGCGCAGACGCATCGGATGACGGCGACCGTCCCAGTTATTGAAATCACCCACCACCGATACGCGTTTGGCGTTGGGCGCCCACACAGCGAAACGCACGCCGTCGACACCGTCGACCGTTTTCAGTTGCGCGCCGAGGCAACTGCTCAAGTCACGGTGATTGCCTTCGGCGAACAGGTACAAATCCATCTCGCCGAGCAGCGGGCCAAAGCTGTAGGGGTCTTCGCTGATTTGCTCGCCGCCGGCCCACCGGGTGCGCAACAGGTACGCCTGGGCACGATCGAAATGCCCGACAAACAGCCCCGGTGTCTGGGTGGCTTCCAGCTGGCCGAGTTCTTCCCCGGAGTCTCTGGCCAACACCTGCACGCTCAACGCGTCAGGCAAATAGGCTCGAATGAATTGTCCTTCGGCGCCATCGCCATGAGGACCGAGAATTGCAAAGGGGTCGTGATGTTCGGCGCGTACCAACGCGTCGATGTCCCGCGCTCTGGGCAGTAACGCCTCTTTAGCGTGACCCTGTTCCTTGTTCGAGAAACTCATGACTACTCTCCACCAAGTTCGGAAAAGGGTTTAAGCCCACTCAATAATCCATACAAGCCGTGCAGGGGCACCGGCAGCCAAGTGGGTCGATTTTCGGCCTCATAAGCCACTTCATAGGCCGCCTTCTCCAGACCGAACAACGCCAGCGCGGCGTCCTCGCCCTCCGGATCTTGCCACGCATGAGCAAGACTAGCTCCCGCTAGCCGATAAGCGTCAACAAATGCCTGTTTTGCTTCAATAAGGTAGCGCTCGGCGACCCGTTGCCGGGCAGCCTGGGCCTCGGCCGTGTTGTCGACGTTATGCACATTGATCGTCATCGCGGCGGCGTAATCGAAAGAACGCAACACCCCGCTGACGTCCTTGTACGGGCTGTGCTTGCCCCGCCGTTCGCGCAGTGGCCGCGCCGGCTCGCCCTCGAAATCGATCAGGTAGGCATCGCCCTTGATCACCAGCACCTGGCCCAGGTGCAAGTCACCGTGGACGCGGATGCGCAAGCCTCCGGCGGTTTTCTTGCCGAGTTCCTGCACATGGTTGACGATGGCTTTTTTGTGCTCCAGTAAGCGACTGACCAAGGTCTGATCCGCCGGGCTCAGTTCGCTTTGATGCTGCTTGAGCAACTTCAAAGCGTGCTCCAGCTGTGCCGCCACGTCCTTGGCCGAGGCCAGCGCCTCTTTCTGCGTGGTGACCTGCGGGGCGAAGTCCGGGTCTTTCGTAGGAGTGGCCAGTATCTGGTGCATTTCCCCCAGACGCTGGCCGAGCATGCCGGCAAAATCCTTCAGCTCACCGAGTGCGTTGTAGTGCTGTTCCTGCTCGGACATGGCATCGGCCATCTCGTCTCGCAGCGCGCGTTCGAGGTTGTTCTGGGTCCATTCCCAGGCATCGCCCTGATTGCTCAAATAGCCCTGAGCGATCATCAACAAGGTGTCTTTGCCTTGCTCGTCGCGGCGCACCACCGAGCCCAGCAGCGGCGAAATATTGCCGAACCCGGCGCGGGTAAGGTAGGCACTCATTTCCAGTTCCGGGTGTATCCCCGAGGCGAGTTTGCGGATCAGTTTGAGCACCAGGCTGTTGCCGATCACCACCGAACTGTTGGACTGCTCGGCGGACAGATAACGCACCGGCGACTCCTCCGTCAGGCCCAGTTTCGCCAGCTCTGCCGTAGGCTCGAAACGGATGTCGCCCGCGCTCGATGGCAACACAGTGTCGTTCTGCATGCCTTGCAACACGGCATGGACAAAAGGTTCGAGGCTGAAAGCGTCAGTAATCAAACCCACCTGCCGTCCACGGCGCACCCGTGACAACGCCAGCTGTTGAGGCAGCGCGGCGCCGACCTGCTCTTCGGGAATGAAGCCGAATGGCAGCTGATAGCGATGGGTCTGGCCAGCGCTGGTGACTTCAATCTCGCTCAGCAACACCGGGTGCAGCGGATCGCCGAAGCGCACGCCGTAGGCCAGATTGACCTGTTCGATGGCCGCGTCCTTGCTGGCAAACCAACGGCGATTCTGCAGCCAGTTCGGCAGAATGCCCTGCTCCATCGTGTCACGGGACGGCGTTTCGAGCAGTTCTTCCATGCGCTGCTTCAACACCAGCGTAGTGAAGTCCGGCAGGCTTTGCGCCGGTTCCACATGCCAGGCCGGCATCTGGTTTTCCGCCGCGAGCCCGAACCAGTAGAAGCCATAGGGCGCCAGGGTCAGGAGGAAATTCAACTGGCCAATCGGCGGGAAAGCGTTACCGCCGAGCATCTCCACCGGCACCATGCCGACGTACGCCGACAAGTCGAGTTCCGCCGCTTGTGCGCTGCGTGAGACGTTGGCGACGCACAGGATGATTTCGTGCTTGCCATCGGCACCGGTGAATTCACGGGTGTAGGCCAGAATCCGGCGGTTGCTCGGCGAGAGCATTTTCAGCGTCCCGCGCCCGAAGGCCTTGGACTGTTTGCGCACGGCAAGCATGCGCCGGGTCCAGTTGAGCAGCGAATGCGGGTCGCCGGCCTGGGTTTCGACGTTGACCGACAGGTAGCCGTATTGCGGATCCATGATCGGTGGCAGCACCAGGCTGGCCGGATCGGCACGAGAGAATCCGCCGTTACGGTCAATCGACCACTGCATCGGTGTGCGCACGCCATCTCGGTCACCGAGGTAGATGTTGTCGCCCATGCCGATTTCATCGCCGTAATACAGGGTCGGTGTGCCGGGCATCGACAGCAGCAGACTGTTGAGCAGTTCCACCCGACGACGATCTCGCTCCACCAAGGGCGCGAGTCGGCGGCGGATCCCCAGATTGATCCGGGCCCGACGGTCCGCCGCGTAGTAATTCCACAGGTAGTCGCGCTCTTTGTCGGTGACCATTTCCAGGGTCAGTTCATCGTGGTTGCGCAGGAAAATCGCCCACTGACAATTGGCCGGGATCTCCGGGGTCTGACGCAGGATGTCGGTGATCGGGAAACGATCCTCCTGGGCCAGCGCCATGTACATGCGCGGCATCAGCGGAAAGTGAAAGGCCATGTGGCACTCGTCGCCGTTCAAGCCCTTTTTGTCGGTGGCACCAAAATACAGTTGGGTGTCTTCCGGCCATTGATTGGCCTCGGCCAGCAACATGCGGTCGGGGTAATTGGCGTCGATCTCGGCGCGGATCTGCTTGAGGACGTCGTGGGTCTCGGGGAGGTTTTCGTTTTTGGTGCCGTCACGTTCGATCAAGTACGGGATGGCGTCCAGCCGCAAACCGTCGATGCCCATGTCGAGCCAGTAGCGCATCACCGAGAGCACGGCTTTCATGACCTGCGGGTTATCGAAGTTCAGGTCCGGCTGGTGGGAGTAGAAACGGTGCCAGAAGTACTGGCCGGCCACCGGGTCCCAGGTCCAGTTGGATTTTTCAGTGTCGAGAAAGATGATGCGCGTGCCGTCGTACTTTTGATCGTCATCGGACCAGACGTAGAAGTCCCGCGCCGCCGAACCGGGTTTGGCCTTGCGCGCGCGCTGGAACCAGGCGTGCTGATCCGAGGTGTGGTTGATGACCAGCTCGGTAATCACCCGCAGGCCACGCTTGTGCGCCTCGGCAATGAAGCGCTTGGCATCGGCCATTGTGCCGTAATCGGCGTGCACACCACGGTACTCGGCGATGTCGTAGCCATCGTCACGGCGTGGTGAGGGGTAGAACGGCAACAGCCAGATGGTATTGACGCCGAGGTCGGCGATGTAATCGAGCTTGGCGATCAGCCCGGGAAAGTCGCCGATTCCGTCATTATTGGAGTCGAAAAATGATTTGACGTGAACCTGATAGATCACCGCGTCCTTGTACCAGAGCGGGTCCTTGATAAAGGTGGCTGCCTTGGGTTTCTTCGCCATTTGAAACTCCTGTTGATGATCGTTCCCACGCTCTACGTGGGAATGCCTCTACGGACGCTCCGCGTTCGGCTCTGGAGGGGACGCGGAGCGTCCCGGGCTGCATTCCCACGCAGAGCGTGGGGACGATCGTGCTAAACAGTGATCCGCCAAATCCCGAACGGCTGGTAGGCCGGGTCGATGCGCATGAACTGGTACTTGCCATACCAGGTCCAGCGGTGGCCGTTCATCAAGTCCTCGCCCTGGGTGCTGGCGTCGTCGGGCAAGCCCATTTCCCACAGCGGCAATTCGAAATTGGCTTCCTGGACGTTATGCGGATCGAGGCTGACAGCCACCAGAATGAAGTTGCTGCCGTCAGCGCTGCGTTTGCCGAAGTACAGAATGTTGTCGTTCCACGCGTTGTAAACCTTCAAGCCCAGATGCGTATGCAGGGCCGGGTTCTGCCGGCGAATGCGGTTGAGCTGCGCGATCTCGGCAATGATGTTGCCCGGCGCGTTGAAATCCCGTGGGCGGATCTCGTACTTCTCGGAATTGAGGTATTCCTCTTTGCCCGGTATCGGCGCCGATTCACACAGTTCGAATCCCGAGTACATGCCCCACAGGCCAGAGCCCATGGTTGCCAGCGCCGCACGGATCAAAAAACCGGCGCGCCCGGATTCATGCAGGAAGGCCGGATTGATGTCTGGTGTATTGACGAAGAAGTTCGGCCGGTAGCATTCACGCCACGGCGATTCATTGAGCTCGGTGAAATACGTTGCCAGCTCATGCTTGGTGTTGCGCCAGGTGAAATAGGTGTAGCTCTGGGAATAACCGACCTTGCCCAGCCGCGCCATCATCGCCGGCGTGGTAAAGGCTTCGGCGAGGAAGATCACCTCCGGATACAGGGCGCGCACATCGGCAATCAGCCACTGCCAGAACGGCAGCGGCTTGGTGTGCGGGTTGTCGACGCGAAAGATCTTCACGCCCTCTGCGACCCAACCGACCACGATGTCACGCAGTTCGACCCACAGGCTCGGAATGGCCTCGGTGGCGTAGAAGTCGACGTTGACGATGTCCTGGTATTTTTTCGGCGGGTTCTCGGCGTATTTGATCGTGCCGTCCGGCCGCCAGTTGAACCAGCCAGGGTGCTGTTTCAGCCATGGATGGTCCTGGGAACACTGAATCGCAAAGTCGAGGGCGATTTCAATCCCGTAGTCCGCCGCCGTGGCGACCAGGCGGCGGAAGTCTTCGCGGGTGCCGAGCTGCGAGTGAATCGCCTCATGCCCGCCCTCTTCGCTGCCAATCGCATAGGGGCTGCCGGGATCTTCGGGACCGGCGGTCAGGGAATTGTTCGGACCTTTACGGAAACTGCGGCCGATCGGGTGGATCGGCGGAAAGTACAGGACGTCGAATCCCATGTCCTGAATCATCGGCAACCGCTCGTGCACATCATTGAAGGTGCCATGACGGGCCGGATCATCCGTGATCGAGCGCGGAAACAGTTCATACCAACTGGCGAACTGCGCCAGCTCGCGCTCGACATCCAACGGGTACTCCGGGCTCAGGCTCACAAAGGCGTGATGATCGACCTGAGCCATCAGCTCGGCGCTACGTTGGTGCAGAAACAGCGCCACCTGCTCGTTTTCGAGCAAACCGGACAACTCACGGTGCAGCGCAGTCAGTTGCTCACTCAACACGCCTTCGCTGCGTTCGGCCGCCTGCTGCACCTGCGTGCGGCCTTCCTGCAATTCCAGACTAACGGGGACACGCGCGGCGTGTTTTTTCTCCAGCTCATAGCAAAAGCTGGCGAACTGATCGATCCAGGCTTCGATACAAAACAGATAGCGTCCCTGCTGCTCGACACGGAACTGGCCTTGCCAGCCGTTATTGCCCAGGTCCGCCATGACTTCGCTTTGCCAGATGTCATCGCCTTCGGCCCGCCAGCGCACCCGCACAGCCAGTTTGTCGTGACCGTCGGCAAACACTTTGCTGGTCACCACCACGACTTGACCCACAACGGATTTCACAGCGAACTGTCCGCCATCAAGGGTTGGCTGGGTGTTTTCAATCGCGATTCGCGGCAGTAATAAAGCCTGCGACAGCGGCATGTGAGGGTTGTAATTGAGCTCTGTCGGTTTTGCAGCAGTCATCGAGCATCTCTCCTTTACGCCCCATGGACGCTCTTGTACCGGGTGTTCCCTGGATAGATTCACTTAGGTTGGGAACCCCCGGGTGGGCTAAAAGTTCAGAGGGAATTGCCCAAGCGGTCGCGGGGAATCAATTCACGCGCAGGGAGGTCAATTCACTTAAGCACGACTTACGCCATGTGCCACCGGAGGCTTGAACAATGAGTATTCCAATCCCCGCCGAAACCCCTGATCCGAACATCGACAGCCCGGTCATTCCACCGACCGAGCCGCAACCCGTGCCCGAAGAAGACCCGCCTGGCACCCAACCACCGCCTCGGGAAGAACCGCCGAGCACGATGCCGCCGGTAATTGTGAAGCCGTGACATGACAATTGACCGGGTACAGATCGTTCCCACGCTCCGCGTGGGAATGCAGCCCGKGACGCTCCGCGTCCCATCCCGAGCCGAACGCGGAGCGTCCGTTGAGGCATTCCCACGCARAGCGTGGGAACGATCTACGGGGCGTGATCTTTCTCAAGCAGACGCACGATCCTCGGCATCACACTGAAAATCCCCAACGCCAGCAGCGTACTGAACACCGCCGTCGCCTCGCGCCCTAGCCCGGCCGATACGCCGATGGCGGCGGTCATCCATAACCCGGCGGCGGTGGTCAGGCCCTTGACTTGGGCCTCATCGCCCTCGGTGTTTTTAAGAATAGTCCCGGCGCCTAGAAAACCGATCCCGGCGATGACGCCCTGCACCACCCGGCTCATGGCGTCGGCTTGAGCGCCTGCCGTCTGCGGCACCAGCACAAACAACGCAGCCCCCAGCGCCACCAGCATGTGGGTGCGGACTCCGGCGGCTTTGCCTTTGTGCTCGCGCTCGAAACCGAGGATGCCACCCAGCACCGCTGCTATCAGCAGGCGCACGGTGATGCGCGTCAATTGGGACGCGTCACCGATGTCGGCGAACTCCGCTTGCAGCGTCACCCAAACCTCATGCCACCAGGCGTTCATGCTGTTGTCCTTGTGCGCGTTGTTAAAGGATGGACCGCGCCGACCACTAATCGGTTGCACCGAACGATGGCCGTTGAATGCGTCCTAACGCATTACGTACTCGCCGAAAAAAGGACCTCACCATGACTGTGCGCATCCAAAATGAGACCTGCTTCTTCACCACGGAAAACGGCGAAGAAATTCGCCTGTGCCCCGATGTCACCATCTTCACCGACGCCGAAAAAGCCATGTCAGCGGTTGACCTCAACGGCCAGCGTATCTACATCACCGAAGCAGAAGCGGATGCATTGACCGTAGCAGGCGCCGTCGACGGTCGCCGGCATTTGAAGGCCACGGACAGTGATTCGGTGATTTGACTGACACTGATCAATCACACCTGCGCCGCCGTGCAATAGGCGTTTGCGTACTGCGAGAGCAGGTGCTTCAAGTTGTCGCAAGCGGCGGGTCAGCGCTCATCTGATCCGCTTTTTATTGCAATACCTGAGTCTGTTATGCAAACAGATCGACGCTCATAGTGCGCTGGCCTGATGGAGGCTGATGAGCGACAGACCATGAGCGATAGAATCCCCGTCCGATTAGTTGAAAGCACCCCAGCGGTACAGACTTTTGAGCCTTCGCGTCCAAAGATGAAGGCCAAGTCCAGCGACAATCTGATCCACACCCGCAGCTTCACCGGCCTGTTCCGCACTTTGCGTCTGTGCGGTGCGGGATTTTTGTTTTTGCTGTTCTTCGGCACCGTGTGGTTGAACTGGGGCGACCGCCAGGCGGTGCTCTGGGACCTTGCCGAAAGCAAATTCCACATCTTTGGCGCGACCTTCTGGCCGCAGGATTTCATCCTGCTCTCTGCGCTGTTGATCATCGCCGCGTTCGGCCTGTTTGCGATCACCGTGTTCGCCGGCCGGGTCTGGTGCGGCTACACCTGCCCACAGAGTTCCTGGACCTGGATCTTCATGTGGTGCGAGAAGATCACCGAAGGCGAGCGCAACCAGCGCATCAAGCTGCAAGCCGCGCCATGGGGCTTGAATAAACTGCTGCGGCGCTCCGCCAAGCACACGCTGTGGCTGGCGATCAGCCTGCTCACCGGCCTGACTTTTGTCGGCTACTTCACCCCGATCCGGCCGTTGGCCGAAGAGCTGCTGACCTGGCAAATGGGTGGCGTCAGTCTGTTTTGGGTGCTGTTTTTTACCGGCGCCACGTACATCAACGCCGGCTGGCTGCGCGAAGCGGTGTGCATGCACATGTGTCCGTATGCGCGGTTCCAGAGCGTGATGTTCGACAAAGACACCCTGACCATTTCCTATGACACCGCCCGTGGCGAGAACCGTGGCGCGCGTAAACGTGAGGTAAAACCGGCCGAAGTCGGCCTGGGTGATTGCATCGATTGTCAGCTGTGCGTGCAGGTCTGCCCGACCGGCATCGACATCCGCGATGGGTTGCAGATGGAATGCATCGGTTGCGCCGCGTGCATCGACGCCTGTGATTCGATCATGGACAAAATGGGCTATGCCCGTGGGCTGATCAGCTACACCTCGGAGCATCAATTGCAGGGTGGCAAGACGCACCTGCTGCGGCCACGGCTGATCGGATATACGGCGGTGCTGTTGGTGATGATCGGCGCCCTCTCCCTTGCACTGGTGGAACGCCCCATGGTGTCGCTGGACGTGAGCAAGGACCGTGGCCTGTTCCGCGAAAACAGCCAGGGCCAGATCGAAAACATCTACAGCCTCAAGGTCATCAACAAAACCCAGCTGCGCCAGGATTATCGTTTGAGTCTGGTGGAGGGCGACGGCTTCCAGTTGCAAGGCAAGACGCAACTGAGCCTGGCCCCTGGCGAGATTGTCGATGTGCCGGTGTCGGTGGCGATGACCACGGAGCGACCGAGCAGTGGCTCGCAGACGATCACCTTCAAGATTGTCGACAGCGATGAGCCAGGCATCTACAGCGAGGCCAAGAGCCGGTTTGTTGCGCCGATGAACCGTTAAGGCTTTAGACTGCGGTGCGCCAATCGCGCGCAGGCTCGCTCCCACAAGGGCACCGCCACACCTGTGGGAGCGAGCCTGCTCGCGATGAAGTCACCACGATTTTCCTGAATACATCCATCCAGGCACTCGATGAAACGCTACGAAAAATTCGCCGACGACATCGCTGAACTGATCCGCTCCGGGGTCCTCGGCCCCGGCCAGCGCGTGCCATCGGTGCGCTATGCCAGTCAGACCTATGGCGTGAGCCCTTCCACGGTGTTCCAGGCTTACTACTTGCTTGAACGCCGCGGTCTGATCCGCGCCCGGCCGCGCTCCGGCTACTTCGTCAATGCCCACACACCGAGCCCGTTCTCGGATCCGGTCATCAGCAGCCAGGTCAACGAGTCCACCGAAGTCGACGTCAGCGAGTTGGTGTTCTCGGTGCTCGACTCAATCAAGGACCCGAACACCGTCCCCTTCGGTTCCGCCTTCCCCAGCCCAACCCTGTTCCCGTTGCAGCGCCTGTCGCGTTCGCTGGCCAGCGCAACCCGGGACATGGACCCGCGCATGGTCGTCACCGACATGTCGCCGGGCAACCCGCAGTTGCGTCGACAGATCGCACTGCGCTACATGGTCGGCGGGTTGATGCTGCCCATGGAAGAACTGCTGATCACCAACGGCGCCCTCGAAGCATTGAACCTGTGCCTGCAAGCGGTCACACAACCCGGCGACCTGGTGGCCATTGAAGCGCCTGCGTTTTACGCCTGCCTGCAAATACTGGAACGGCTGAAACTCAAGGCCGTGGAAATCCCGGTGCACCCTCGCGACGGCATAGACTTGGGGGTACTGGCCCAGACGCTAGAGCGACATCCGATCAAAGTCTGTTGGTGCATGACCAGTTTTCAGAACCCGATGGGCGCGACGATGCCCGAGGCGAAAAAGCAGGAATTGGTGGAGTTGCTGCGCCGCCATCAAGTGCCGCTGATCGAAGACGACGTATACGCCGAGTTGTATTACGGGCAACAGGCGCCGAAACCGGCGAAGGCGTTTGATACCGAAGGGTTGGTGATGCACTGCGGTTCGTTCGCCAAGAGCCTGGCCCCCGGTTACCGCATCGGCTGGGTTGCTGCCGGACGTTATGCGCAGAAGATCGAACGGCTGAAACTCATGACCTCACTCTGCGCCTCGATGCCAGCGCAAGCGGCCATCGCCGATTACCTGCAACACGGCGGTTACGACCGCCATCTGCGCAAACTGCGCTACGCCCTCGAAGAGCAGCAAAGCGCCATGCTCGCCGCCATCGCCCGCTACTTCCCGGCACAGACCCGCGTCAGCCAACCGGCCGGCGGCTACTTTTTATGGCTGGAACTGCCAGCGCAGATGGATTCGCTGAAGTTGTTCCAGATGGCGCTGGCGCAAGGCATCAGCATTGCGCCGGGGCCGATCTTTTCGCCGACTCAGCGGTTTCGCAATTGTATTCGGTTGAATTACGGCAGCCCATGGACCGAGGATTCGGAGAAGGCGATGGAGACGTTGGGGCGGATTGTGCGCTCGTTCTGACCCGGATCGTTCCCACGCTYTGCGTGGGAATGGCGCCTCGGACGCTCCGCGTTCGGCTCTGGAAGGTGACGCAGAGCGTCACGGGATACATTCCCACGCGGAGCGTGGGAACGAGCTGTGATTAACGCCCGCCGCCGAGATCAACAAAAGTCCCGGTCGCATAGGAAGCCTTGTCCGAGAGCAACCACACAATCGCCTCCGCCACTTCATCCGGCCGGCCGCCGCGCGCCATCGGTATCGCCGACTCAAGCTTGCTGACCCGGTCSGSATCSCCRCTCAGCGCATGGAAGTCGGTGWARATAWASCCCGGCCGCACSGCGTTGACGCGRATGCCCTCRCCCGCCACTTCCTTGGACAGGCCAATAGTGAAGCTGTCCAGCGCACCTTTTGACGCGGCGTAATCCACGTACTCGTTGGGCGAGCCCAAACGCGAGGCCACTGACGACACGTTGACGATGCTGCCACCCTGCCCGCCGTGTTTGGGCGACATGCGCAGGATCGCGTGCTTGGCGCAGAGGATCGGCGCCAGGACGTTGGTTTTGAGGATTTTGAGAATGCGGAATTCGGACATTTCATCGACCCGGGACTTGTGCCCGACGGTGCCGGCGTTGTTCACCAGCGCCGTGACCCGACCCAACTCGGTGTCCACGCGGTGGAACAGCGCGATCACTTCATCTTCGATGCTGACATCGGCGCGCACCGCGATGGCTTGAGCGCCCAGAGCGCGAACTTGCTCCAGCACACTTTGCGCGGCGGCTTCGTCAGACTGGTAGTTGATGCAGATCCGATAACCCCGTTCAGCGGCCAACAGGGCGGTGGCGGCACCAATACCGCGGCCGCCACCGGTGATGACGATGACTTTGTCCATGCGAGCGTTCCCCCATTCCAAGCGTAAGCAGTCTGGGTCAAGAATAACTGCCATTGGAAGCTTTTGCATGGACAGTGTGATGACTGTGGCAAGCCTCCATCACCACAAGGGATTTCAGACTGTCGCCAATTGTTCTGCGCGATGAATATCCACCATGAAGCGTTCGGCCGGCAGCGGGTGCCCCAGCAAATAACCCTGCAACGAATCACACCCCAATTTGGTCAGGAAGTCTTGCTGTACACCGGTTTCGACGCCTTCGGCGACGATCCGCAAGCCCAGCGCCTGACCGAGTGCGACGATCGCCGAGACGATGGCGGCGTCGTCGCTGTCGTGTTCCAGATCGCGGACGAAACCCCGGTCGATCTTCAACTCATTGGCCGGCAGGCGCTTGAGGTACATCAAGCTCGAATAGCCGGTCCCGAAGTCATCAATGGACAGATCGACGCCCATGGCCGAGAGCTCCTGCAGCACTGTCATGCTCACATCGGCGTCACTCATGGCGGTGGTTTCAGTGATTTCCAGGGTCAGGCTGTTGGCCGGCAGTCGATGGGTGCTCAGGGCCTTGGCCACGCTTTTAACCAGACCGGCATGGCAGAACTGCAACGCCGAGAGGTTCACTGAGATCCGCCAATCGGTGTAGCCCAGCACGTACCATTCGCGCATCTGCCGGCACGCTTCGTTGAGCACCCAGTCGCMGATAGGAATGATTAGCCCGGTCTTTTCCGCGATGTCGATAAACGTGTCCGGCAGCAGCATGCCCCGAGTCGGGTGATCCCAACGCAGCAGTGCTTCGGCGCCCACCGGCTGGCCATTATTGGCGTCGAACTTGGGCTGGTAATAGAGGCTGAACTGTTTCTGATCCAGCGCATTGCGCAGGTCTTGCAGCAATTGCAGCTGCTTGCGGGCGTCGCTGTTCATCGAGGCGTCGAAGAAACTGTAGCCGTTTTTTCCCGAACCCTTGGCGTGGTACATCGCCGCATCGGCGTTCATCAGCAAGTCCTGGGCGGTCTGGCCATTGCCCGGATACAGCGAGATACCGACGCTGGCGGAAATCTGCAGGTCATGTTCAGCCACCCGGAACGGGCGCGCGATCAACCCCACCTGCCGCGCTGCCAGGTCCAGCGCGTCATCCGGCCCGGTGAGCCGCACCAGCAGGACAAACTCATCGCCCCCGATGCGCGCCAACGTGTCCTGACTGCGTAATTCCTCACGCAGGCGCAGCGCGACTTCACGCAACAACTGATCGCCCATGTGGTGGCCAAAGGCGTCGTTGACCGGTTTGAAACCGTCCAGGTCGATGAACATCAGTGCAAAACAGCCGCCCTGCTCCTGCACCCTGGACATTGCCTGTTCGATGCAATCGGCCAGCAATATGCGATTGGGCAGCCCGGTCATAGGGTCGTGCAAGGCCAGTTGGGTCAGTTCACGGTTGGCCTCGGTCAGCGAGCGCGCGAGGTCAGCGGTGCGTGCTTCCAGACGTGCATCGAGCACCGACGTCAGCAAGGCGATGCTCAGCACGGCCAGCGTGGTAATCAGCACCAGAGTGTCCAGGCCTTTACCGTTCAAGCCGCTGACAGCCGCCCCACAGAAACTGCCGTCCGGGAAACGCGCAGCCGCCATGCCGGTGTAATGCATGCCGACGATGGCGATGCCCATGATTACTGCCGCACCGCACCGGAACAGGGTGACATGCCGCGAGTGCTGTCGCAGGCGGAAGGCGATCCAGAGTGCCGCACCCGATGCGCCCACGTCGATCAGCAGCGAGGTGACGAACAGCGTCGGGTCGTAATTGATGCCCGGCTCCATGCGCAAGGCGGCCATGCCGGTGTAGTGCATCGCACTGATCCCGGCACCCATCACCAGTGCGCCAAACGCCAGTTGCCAGGCCGGTAACCGTGGCTGGCTGACCAGCCACAGGGCAAAACCGCTAGAGAGGATCGCAGTCAGCAGCGACAGTAACGTGAGGGTGATGTCGTAACCCAGTTCAATCGGCAACTTGAACGCGAGCATGCCGATGAAATGCATCGACCACACCCCAATGCCCATGGCAAAGGCACCGCCCGCTGTCCACAAGTGCACCGCCCGGCCTTTGGCCGTGGCAATGCGCCCGGTCAGGTCGAGCGCGGTGTAGGAGGCAAGAATGGCGACGCAGAGTGAAATGATAACCAGGGTGGGTGAATAGCTACCGATCAGCATGAGACTTCTCGTGAGTGCCCGCCGTACTGTGTTTCCTTACTCGGTGGGCAAATGCGGGCGATTGTACTGATTGCGTAAAAGAACGCACTGACAAAACAACCAAATAGCCATTAACCCGATGAAACGCTTGTTTGATCCCCTGCACCCCGCACATTTCCCCGTAGCAGCTGCCGAGCAGCGCGAGGCTGCGTTCGGCCCGGTCCGCGCTCGGGCGAAGCTGTCGTGAAATCAGGCAACGCGGTGTTTCAGGAATACCGCGTGCTGAGGATTTACGACAGCTTCGCTGCCGAACGCAGCCTCGCGCTGCTCGKCAGCTGCTACAGGGCACCGTCCCAACCGCCGCCCAGCGCGGCGATCAATTGGACACTGGCAATCAATCGGCTCTGCAAAAGATCCAGCACGTTGCGCTCGTTGTTCAAAGCCGTGGCCTGGACCACCACCACGTCCAGATAGGCAATCACACCAGCCTTGTACTGGTTCTGGGTCAGGCGCAACGAGATACGTGCGGCGTCCAGTGCTTCCTGGCGCACGCCGGCTTCGTCTTCCAGCACCTTGAGCTGCACCAGGTAGTTTTCCACTTCGCGCAAGCCGTCGAGCACGGTCTGGCGGTACTTGGCCACCGTCTCGTCATAGGCTGCTTCGCTACGATCGACTTCTGCCGAACGCTGGCCGCCATCAAACAGGGTCATGGCCATTTGTGGCCCCACCGACCAGAAGCGGTTGGGCACGCTGATCCAGTTGGAATAGGTGCTGCTGCTGTATCCGCCGTTCATGCTCAAGGTGAAATCCGGGTAGTAGGCAGCCTTGGCCACGCCGATGTTGGCGTTGGCCGCCATCACCGAACGCTCGGCGGAAGCGATGTCCGGACGACGCTCCAGCAATTGCGAAGGCAGACCCACCGGCACTTYGGGCAAGGTCGGGATGCTGTTGATTTCCGCCAGGCTGAACTCGGCCGGTGGCAGCCCGATCAGCACGGCGATGGCGTTCTCGAACTGGGCACGCTGCCAGATCAGGTCAACCATGTCGGCCTGGGTGCTTTTGAGTTGCGTCTGCGCCTGCGCCACCGCATCCCGCCCGGAAACACCGGCGCGGTATTGGTTTTCGGTCATGGTCAGCGAGCGCTGATAGGCCTCGACCGTCGATTCCAGCAAGCGTTTCTGTCCGTCGATCACGCGCAGTTGCAGGTAGTTCTGCACCAGCTCCGACTGCTGACTCAGGCRCATCGCGGCCAGGTCGGCAAAGCTTGCCTGGGCGTTGGCGGTGTCAGCTTCCAGGCCTCGGCGCAATTTGCCCCACACGTCCGCCTCCCAACTGACCCCGGCCTGGGCGGTGTAGGTGTCACGAATACCGCTGGAGGAACTGGTCAGGCTTGAGTTGCTGCTGCCGGTGCCCTGGCTGGAGCGGTCTTTGCCGACGGTCAAATCCACCGTCGGAAAAAACGCCCCGCGCGCACTGCGCACCAGCGCCTGGGCCTGACGGTATTGCGCCTCGGACTGGGCAACCGTCTGGTTGGAACGGTTGAGTTGCTCGATCAGGCCATTGAGTTGCTGATCGCCGTACAACTCCCACCAGGCACCGCGCGCCAGAGAGTCGCTCGGACTGGCCTGACGCCAGCCGGCTGCTTCCTTGTATTGCACCGGCGCGGCCGCTTGCGGACGCTGGTAGTCCGGGCCGACAGCGCAAGCGCTGAGCATCGCCACGCACAGCGCCAGGCTCAGCAGGCGCGAGCCTCGGGCGGCGGCCAGCGGGACGGTCAGATGGATAAGCGAACGGTCAGTCATAGCGGAGTTTCCAGTGCAACATCGGTACGCACCCCACGCCATTTATTGAAACGATGGCGCAGGTTGTCGAGATAGAGGTAAACCACCGGCGTGGTGTAAAGGGTCAACACTTGGCTGAAGATCAGCCCGCCGATGATGGTCAAACCCAGTGGCTGGCGCATTTCCGCACCTTCGGCACGGCTCAGCAGCAATGGCAAAGCACCGAGGATCGCTGCCAGGGTGGTCATCAGAATGGGGCGCAAACGTTGCAAGCAGGCACTGCGAATCGACTCCAGCGGCGCCAGGCCTTGATGGCGTTCGAGTTGCAGCGCGAGGTCGATCATCAGAATGGCGTTTTTCTTCACTACGCCGATCAGCAAAAACAACCCCAGCAATGAAATCAGACTGAACTCACCGCCCAGCACATAGATCGACAGCAACGCACCGACCCCGGCCGATGGCAACGTCGACAGAATGGTCAGAGGATGGATGTAGCTTTCATACAGCACACCCAATACCAGATAGACCGCCAGCAGCGCGCCGAGAATCATCCACGGCTGGCTCTTTTGCATCGCGGCGAACGCATCGGCGGTACCGGCCATCTTGGCGATCACTTCTTCGGGCAAACCGAGCTTGGCAATCGCCCGTTCGATCGCGGCGGTGCCCTGCTCCACGGTCACGCCTTCGGCCATGTCAAAGGACAGGCTTTCGGAGGCAAACTGACCTTCGTGGCTGACCCGATCGTTTTCCAGGCTGGCTTCGTAGTGGGCGATGGTCGATAACGGAATTCGCGCGCCGTCGGCGGTAATCACTTGCACTTGCTTGAGCGTAATCGGGTCCTGGGCGTATTTCGGGTCGACTTCCATCACCACTTGATATTGGTTGAGGCTGTCGTAAATCGTCGAAATCTGCCGCTGGCTGTAGGCGTTGTTCAGCACCGAGGTGACCATGTCCATGTCCACACCCAGGCGCTTGGCCTGATCGCGATCGACAATCAGCGTCACCTGCTGGGCACCCCGACCTTCCCGGGCGTCAACCGCCGTCAACTCCGGTAACGCCTTGAGCGCGGCGACTACTTTCGGATACCACTCACGCAAGGCACTCAGATCACCGCTTTGCAGGATGTAGGAATACTGCGACGAGGTCTGTTCGCGGCCGCCGCCAAATTGCAGGTCCTGGTCCGCCATCAGCATCAGTTGTGCGCCGGGAACCTTGGGCATTTCCTTGCGCAGGCGCTCGATGACTTTCTGCGCGGAGATGTTGCGTTCCTTGATCGGCTTCAGGCGCACCAGCATGAAGGCATTGTTGGTGCCGTTGGTGCCACCAATGAACCCCGCGACGCTTTCCACCGCTTCGTCCTTGAGTGCGGCACGGCGGAAAATTTCCATTTTCGGCTGCATCACGTTGAACGACAAACCGTCGTCCCCGCGCACAAAACCAATCAGCTGGCCGGTATCTTGCTGAGGTAAAAACGTTTTAGGAACAACTACATACAGCGCAATGTTCACGCCAATCGTCACGAACAGACTGAGCAAGGTCAGCCGACGGTGGCGCAAGACCCAGTCGAGGCTGGTCGCGTATTTGCCGATCATCCATTCGTTGGCGCGCTGGCTCCAGCGCTGCAAACGGTTTTCCTGACCCGGCGTATGCGGCTTAAGCCAACGGGCGCAGAGCATCGGCGTCAGGGTCAGCGAGACCACCAGCGAGACCACGATAGACGCCGCCAGGGTGATGGAAAACTCGCGGAACAGGCTTTCGATGATCCCGCCCATGAACAGGATCGACAGGAATACCGCCACCAGCGAGACGTTCATCGACAGCAAGGTAAAGCCGACTTCCTGAGCGCCGAGGTACGCGGCTTTCATCGGCGGCACGCCTTCGTCGATGTGCCGGGAAATGTTCTCCAGCACCACGATGGCGTCGTCGACCACCAGCCCGGTGGCCAGGATCAGCGCCATCAGCGACAGGTTGTTCAGCGAGAACCCGTAGAGGTACATCACCGCAAAGGTGCCCACCAGCGACACCGGCACCGCCAGCGTCGGAATCAGCGAGGCACGGAAGTTACCGAGGAACAGGAACACCACCAGAATCACCAGCGTTACCGCGATCAGCAGGGTCATTTCCGCTTCGTGCAGGGTCGCCTTGATCACCGGCGAGCGGTCCATCGCCAGGTTCAGCTTGACGCTGGCCGGCAGCACCGCCTGCAACGCCGGCAACTGCGCCTTGATCTCGTTGACCGTCTCGATGATGTTGGCGCCGGCCGCCCGGTTGATCACCAGCAACACCGCCGAGTCGTCGTTGAAGAAACCGCTGTTATAGCGGTCCTCGACGCCATCGCTGACCTTGGCCACATCCTTGAGGCGCAGGGCTGCGCCGCCGTTGTAGTGGATGATCAGCGACTCGTAATCCTTGGCCTTTTCCAGCTGGTCGTTGGCCTGCACCTGCCACAACCGCTCGCCGTCTTCGACCGAGCCCTTGGGCCGGCGCACGTTGGCATTGGCAATGGTGTTGCGCACATCGTCGAGGGCCACGCCGTACTGGTTCAGTGCCTGCGGCTCCAGCTCGATACGCACCGCCGGCAATGAACTGCCGCCGATCTGCACTTCGCCCACGCCCTGCACTTGCGACAGGCTCTGGGACAGGATCGTCGAGGCTAGATCGTAGAGCTGGCCTTTTTCCAGCACATCCGAGGTCAGCGACAACACCATGATCGGCGCCTGGGACGGGTTGACCTTTTTGTAGGTCGGCATGCTGCGCATCCCGCTCGGCAGCAGGTTGCGCGAGGCGTTGATCGCGGCTTGCACTTCCCGGGCGGCGCCGTTGATATCGCGGTCGAGGTCAAATTGCAGGATCACCCGCGTCGAGCCCTGGCTGGAGCGGCTGCTCATGGTGTTGACCCCGGCGATGGTGCCGAAGGATCGTTCCAGCGGCGTGGCCACGGTCGAAGCCATGACTTCCGGGCTCGCGCCGGGCAGGCTGGCCTGCACCACGATCACCGGGAAATCCATCTGCGGCAGCGGCGACACCGGCAACAAGCCGAAACTCACGCCGCCCAGCAGCATGATCGCCAGGCTCAGCAACATCGTCGCAACCGGGCGCTTGATGAAAGGTCCGGACAGATTCATTAACAGCAGCTCCTAGCTACAAGCTGCAAGCCGCAAGCTAAAGCCATGCGCCGTCCCTGCTGTTCCCTTGCAGCTTGTAGCTTGAAACTTATAGCTGCGTTCACACCGCCTCTCCCACGCCGGACTTGGCCCATCGCCGCCCGAGGCGGTCGAAGTACAGGTAGATGACGGGCGTGGTGAACAAGGTCAGCACCTGGCTCAGGAGCAAACCGCCAACCATCACCAGCCCCAGCGGTTGACGCAATTCCGCGCCGGAACCGGTGGCCAGCATCAGCGGCACGGCGCCGAACAACGCGGCCAGGGTGGTCATCAGAATCGGCCGGAAGCGCAGCAATGCGGCTTGATAGATCGCCGTTTCCGGGTCTATGCCCTGATTGCGCTCTGCGTCGAGGGCGAAGTCGATCATCATGATCGCGTTCTTTTTCACGATACCGATCAGCAAAATGATGCCAATGATCGCGATCATGCCCAGGTCATTGCCGCTCAGGATCAACGCCAGTAATGCGCCGACCGCCGCCGAGGGCAAGGTCGATAGAATGGTGATCGGGTGAATGTAGCTCTCGTACAGCACGCCGAGCACGATATACATGGTCACCACCGCCGCCAGAATCAGCAGCAAGGTGCTCGACAGCGATGCCTGGAAAGCTTCGGCCGCGCCCTGGAACTGGGTCTGCACACCAATTGGCATGCCGATGTCTTTCTGCACCTGATCGATGATCTCGACCGCATGCCCCAGCGCCACACCCGGCGCAAGGTTGAAGGACATCATCACCGCCGGGAACTGGCCGATGTGGGTGATTGCCAGTTGCGCCTGACGCTCCTCGATGTGTGCCAGGCTCGACAGGCGTACTTGCCCGCCGTCAGTGGTTTTCACGTGAATCTGATTCAGCGCATCCAGGCCGATCTTCTCCCCGGACTGCGATTGCAGGACCACACGGTACTGACTGGCCTGGGTGTAGATGGTCGAAATCTGCCGCTGACCGAACGCGTCGTACAGCGCATCGGTAATGTTCGACACCGATACCCCGACCCGTGAAGCAGCATCGCGGTCGATCACCAGATAGACCTGCAAGCCCTTGTCCTGCAAATCGCTGGCAACGTCGGTCAGTTCCGGCTGCTGAGCCAGCGCGTYGACCAGACGATTGCTCCACAGGCTCAGCAGTTCCGCGTCTGGCGACGACATGCTGAACTGGTATTGCGTGCGGCTGACACRGTCTTCGATGGTCAGGTCCTGCACCGGCTGCATGAACAGCCGAATGCCGACCAGCTTGTCCAGCTCCGGTTGCAGGCGGGCAATGACTTCGGTGGCGCTCAGGTCACGGTTGCTGTGGGATTTGAGGTTTATCAGCAGACGCCCGCTGTTCAGTGTCGAGTTGTCACCGTCCACACCAATGTAGGATGACAGGCTTTCCACCGCCGGGTCGGCGAGGATCACCTTGGCCAGCTCTTGCTGACGCTCGCTCATCGCCGCGAAGGAGATCGACTGCGGCGCTTCGGAAATACCCTGGATCACCCCGGTGTCCTGCACCGGAAAGAAGCCCTTGGGCACCGCCATGTACAGAACCACCGTCAACACCAACGTGCCGACCGCCACCAGCAACGTCAGCGGCTGGTGCTTGAGCACCCACTGCAATTTGCGCCCGTAGGCGGCGATCATCCCGTCAATCACTGCACCGCTGGCGCGGTAGAAACGTCCCTGCTCTTTTTCCTTGGGCTCACGTTTGAGTAACCGTGCGCACATCATCGGCGTCAGGGTCAGGGACACCACCAGCGAAATCAGGATGGCCACCGCCAGCGTGATCGCGAATTCGCGGAACAAACGTCCCACCACGTCAGCCATGAACAACAACGGAATCAATACTGCGATCAGCGACAGGGTCAGGGAAATCAGGGTGAAACCAATTTGCTTGGCGCCCTTGAGTGCCGCATTCAGCGGGCTGTCGCCCTCTTCAATAAACCGGGAGATGTTCTCCAGCATCACGATCGCATCGTCCACCACAAAACCGGTGGCGATGGTCAGGGCCATCAGGGTCAGGTTATTCACCGAGAAATCGGCGAGGTACATCACGCCGAACGTGCCGATCAACGACAACGGCACGGCAATCGACGGAATGATCGTGGCGCTGGCGCGGCGCAGAAACAGGAACGTGACCATGACCACCAACGCAATGGCTATCAGCAATTCATGCTGCACGTCCTTGACCGAGGCGCGAATGGTCTGGGTGCGGTCGGTGAGTACGGTGACGTCGAGGCCCGCCGGCAGATTGTCGGTGATGCTCGGCAGCAACGCCTTGATCCGGTCGACCACTTCAATCACGTTGGCCCCCGGCTGACGCTGAATGTTCAGCAGGACCGCCTGGTTTTCATTGGCCCATGCCGCCAGACGCTCGTTTTCGGCGCCGTCGACGATTTCCGCGACATCCTTGAGCCGCAACGGTGCGCCGTTGGCGTAAGCCAGGATCAGATTGGCATAGTCCTCTGGCGAGGTCAGTTGATCGTTTGCATCGAGCATCGACACCCGGGTCGGGCCGTCAAAGTTGCCTTTGGGCTGGTTGACGTTGGAGGCGCCGATCAGTGTGCGCACATCCGACAGATTCAAACCGTTGGCCGCCAGGGCCTCGGGATTGACCTTGATCCGCACCGCCTGGCGCTGGCCACCGGCAATGCTGACCATGCCGACGCCGCTGATCTGGGCGATTTTCTGCGCCATGCGCGTGTCGACCAGGTCATTGAGCTTGGGCAACAACATGGTTTTCGAGGTAATCGCCAGGGTCAGCACCGGGGTGTCCGCCGGATTGACCTTGTTGTACACCGGTGGCGCTGGCAAGTCCTTGGGCAGCAAGTTGGTCGCGGCGTTGATCGCGGCTTGCACCTGCTGCTCGGCGACGTCCATGTTGATGTCGAGGCTGAAACGCAGGGTCAGCACCGACGCACCGCCGGAACTGGTCGACGCCATCTGGGTCAGGCCGGGCATTTGCCCGAACTGACGCTCCAGTGGCGCAGTAACTGCACTGGTCATGACATCCGGGCTGGCGCCGGGATAGAGGGTCATGACGCGAATGGTCGGGTAATCGACCTGAGGCAACGCCGACACCGGCAGCAACCGATAGGCGATCAAACCGGCCAGCACAATGGCCAGCATGCTCAGGGTCGTGGCGACCGGGCGAAGAATAAACAGCCGCGAGATGTTCATGCGCCGCCCTTTTTCGCCTTGTCGGCGGCCGCCGGCTCAGTGGCGTTCGCCGCCGATTTACCTTGCAGGTGCCCGGTCGGGGTAGCCGGGACGTCCTTTGGGTCATTGACCACTTCGACTTCGCTGCCTTCCTTCAAGCGGTCGGTGCCTTCCAGCACCACTCGATCCCCGGGGGCCAGGCCTTCGGTGACCACGGTGTTGAGCCCGTCGCTGGCGCCGACTTTCAACTGACGGATCGTGACCTTCTTGTCGCCGTCCAGCGCATAGACGAAGGTGCCGTTGGTGCCGTACTGAATCGCCGCCGACGGCGCGAGCACCACGCCCTTGAGGGTGTCGGCCAGCAAATGGACGTTGACGAACTGATTGGGGAACAGTGATTGATCACGGTTCTCGTAGCGCGCCTTGAATTTCAGGGTGCCGGTGGTGACGTCGATCTGGTTGTCCAGGCTCTGCAACACGCCAGTGGCCTGCAATTTGGTGTCGCTACGGTCCCAGGCTTCGGCGGGCAGTTTGGCGCCGGTGCGATAGCGGGCCAACACCACGTCGAGGCTGTTTTCCGGCAAGGTGAAGGCCACGCTGATTGGCTGGGTCTGGGTGATGATCGCCAGCGCCGTGGTGTCGTTGGCGGCGACCAGGTTGCCAACGTCGAGCTGACGCAGGCCGACACGCCCGGCAATCGGTGCACGGATCTTGGTGAATTCGAGATTGAGCCTGGCGTCGTTGACCGCCGCCTGATTGGTCTTGACGGTGCCCAGGTACTGACCGACCAAGGCTTCGGCGGTGTCCAGGGTCTGCTTGGCGATGCTGTCTTCCTTGAACAACCCGCGATAACGATCGACATCGACCTGGGCGTTTTTCAGTTGCGCCTGATTCTGCAGCAACGTGCCCTCAGCCTGGAGCAAGGCGTTCTGGTAGGGACGCGGGTCGATTTCAGCCAGCAAATCGCCAGCCTTGACCATCTGCCCTTCTTCAAAGGAAATCTTGATCAGTTCACCGCCCACCCGGCTGCGCACATTAATGGTGTTCAGTGCGGTGACGGTGCCGAGCGCCTTGTAGTACAGCGGGAAGTCACCCTTGAACGCAGGCGCCACGCGCACGGGCACCGGGCCGGTCGCCCCGCCGAAACCCGGGCGCATCCCCCCCGCCTTGCCGTTACGCCCGGCCACGGCTTTCTGCCCGGCACCCTCCGTGTGAGCAGCACCGGTGGGCCAGTATTTCCAGCAAACGCCAGCGATGACCAACAGGACAAGCAGGCCGAGCAGCCAGCGACGAGGACTACGGGAAGCGGTGGATTGCATTGAATGATCAACCATTGGGCGCGTGGGCTTGTTTTACATGAGGCTGAACGATAAGCACTGGCGGGCATTAAGCAAAGCGGATTTACCGGCAATTTACCTTCGGCTTACGTATCAGGTTATTTAGCCAAGACACTGAATCACAAATGAAAACGGCCTGGAGAGGGCCAGGCCGTTAACAATTGTAAAGGTATGCTTATTTCAGAACGGAAAGTGCTGCGTCGTAGTTCGGTTCCTGGCCAATTTCGCTGACCAGTTCGCTGTGCAGCACGTTGTCGTTTTCGTCCAGTACCACGACTGCACGAGCAGTCAGGCCTTTGAGTGGGCCGTCAGCGATGGCAACGCCGTAGTTCTCGATGAACTCGGCACCGCGCAGGGTCGACAGGTTCTGTACGTTTTCCAGGCCTTCGGCGCCGCAGAAGCGTGCCTGGGCGAATGGCAGGTCAGCGGAGATGCACAGCACAACGGTGTTGGCGACATCATTGGCCTGGGCGTTGAACTTGCGAACCGAAGTCGCGCAGGTCGGGGTGTCAATGCTTGGGAAGATGTTCAGCACTTTGCGCTTGCCAGCGAAGTTCGCCAGGGTCACGTCGGACAGATTGCCGGCAACCAGGGAAAAGGCTGGCGCCTTGGAACCGGCTTGTGGCAGTTGGCCGGTGACTTGAACCGGGTTGCCTTTAAGGGTGACTTGAGCCATGAACGGAGTCCTTCTGAACGTTGATGTAAAGAATCTCGAAGAGCCCAAAGTTAACCACGAAATGGCCCGGTGACCTATGACCAGATACAAATCGTGAAGTGTTGTCGATTTGGCCCGTCGCCATTCGACCATGTAGTGAATCCCCCCACCTCCAGCGGAGATAACACCATGCGATTCATGATCATCGTCAAAGCCAGCCAGGATTCCGAAGCCGGCGTGATGCCCAGCAAAGAACTGCTGACGGCCATGGGCAACTACAACGAAGAACTGGTCAAGGCCGGCATCATGATCGACGGCGAAGGCCTGCACCCCACCAGCAAAGGCACGCGCGTGCGTTTTTCCGGGGACAAACGCACCGTTATCGACGGCCCGTTTGCCGAAACCAAGGAGCTGATTGCCGGTTACTGGATATGGCAGGTGAAGTCGAAAGAAGAAGCGATCGACTGGGTCAAGCGATGCCCCAACCCGATGCCGGGCACCGAGGCTGAAATCGAGATTCGCCAGGTGTTCGAGGCAGAGGATTTCGGGGCCGAGTTCACCCCCGAACTGCGGGAACAGGAAGAGCGGATTCGCGCACAGGCGAAAAAACACTGAGCACTACCTTAATGTGGGAGCGAGCCTGCTCGCTCCCACAGGTTTCAACTGAATATCAGGTTTAGTAACTAACTCCATGATTCGTATTAACTTTTTAGTACATAAAATATCGAGCTATTTGCACATAAACCGAAATAATTTATTCCCTCATTTGTTAAGTCATGGTTAGCTACTAGCTTCACTCTTTCATACAAAGAGTTCGGAAAAAGACTACGCATAACGGCCGGAAGTGCCGAGTCGTCTAATGTGCCACCAGGGAATCGGGGAATCATGTCAGTAACTATGGAAAAAAACGCTTTGTTGCTGATGGCGGCATGGATTGCGCCTGTCGTTTGCGCGTTCGCCGATAACGCCGACGTGGCGAACAAAAGTAACAACCCGCTGAGCCTGGCCCCTGGCGCCAACCTTCAGGATTACTACACCCCCAAGCTTTACGACACCAACGTCCACACCAACGACGCTCTGCTGCGCGGCACCTTGCCGATGGCACCGAATGACTTTATAGGTGCTCCACAACTGCTGCGCGCGACCCTGCCGATCAGCACCCGCCCCGATCCCCACAGCGGCTACAGCACTGGCATTGGCGATTTGAACCTGTTTGACATCTTCATACTCAAGACCGAAGGCGTGCAGTTGGGCATTGGCCCGCAAATTACCGCGCCCACTGCCGAACAGGATGAGTTGGGCACCGGCAAGTGGCAGGCAGGCCTGGCGGCGGTTGCCATCGACKCCTCTCCTCGCGGCCTGCTGGGTGCGTTGGTGCAGTATCAAAGCTCTTTCGCGGGCGACCACGACCGCGCGCATGTCGAAACCGCAACGCTGCAACCCTTCCTCATGCACAACCTGGACAAGGGCTGGTACTTGCGCTCGACGGGTATCTGGACATTCGATCTGAAAAACAACACCCACTACATCCCGATCGGTTTCGGTGGCGGCAAAGTGTGGAAGTCCGGAACCAATATTCTTAACGCATTCATCGAGCCGCAGTGGACGGTTGAACGCAAAGGTGATGGCGTGCCGCAGTTCACCCTGTTCGCCGGGATCAACGTCACTTTCGGTACATAAGGATTTTGTATGCACGGTGCAATTCGCACGACCGGTTTCAGCCTGGTGTCACTGTTTGTCAGTTGTGGAGCGTTGACCCTGAGCACCAGCGCCTGGGCCGACTTCACCGCCACACCCGAAGAAGCCCGGGGCATCGCCAAGGAAGCCTACCTCTACGGCTTCCCGGTGGTGGAGATGTACAAGACGCTCTACACCCAGGCCATCGATAAAAAGAGCCCGAACTTCAAGGCACCGTTGAACCAGATCGGCAACACCGCCAAAGCGTTCACCGCCAAGGACACTGCCTTCGTCACGCCAAACGCCGATACGCCCTACTCGTTTGTCTGGATGGATTTGCGCGCCGAACCGTTGGTGTTGACCCTGCCGCCCATCGAAGAACACCGTTATTACTCGGTGCAACTGATTGATGCGTACACGCAGAACTTTGCGTACCTGGGCACCCGCAGCACGGGTAACAACGGTGGTCACTTCATGATCGCCGGGCCGAACTGGCAAGGTCAGCAACCGCTGGAAATTGACCGCCTGGTGCGCAGCGAAAGCAACATTGCCTACGCGCTGTATCGCACACAATTGTTCGATGAAAAGGACCTGACCAAGGTCAAGCAGATCCAGAAAGGCTACAAGGTCGAAACCTTGAGCCACTACGACAAACAGAAATCCCCCCCGGCGGCGCCGAAGATTGACTGGCCAAAACCGACACCGACCATGAGCGACACCCCGGACCTGTTCCGCTACCTGAACTTCATGCTGGCGTTCGCACCGACGCAGGACGCGGAAAAAGACCTGCTCGCCCGCTTCGCCAGGATCGGCATCGAAGCCGGCAAGCCATTTCAGCTGCAGGAACTCACCGCTGAGCAGCGCCAGGCACTGGAAGACGGTATCAGCGACGCCAAGGCTGAGTTCGCGCAGTTCAAGAAGGACAAGGTCGACACTCATCAGGTCACCAGCGGCGACCTCTTTGGTACCCGCGATCACCTGAAAGGCAATTACCTGTACCGCTACGCTGGCGCCAACATGGGGATCTTTGGCAACTCCGCCGAAGAAGCGAATTACATCGGTTATTTCGTCGACAAGGACGGCCAACCGGTCGACGCCTCGAAACACGATTACACCCTGCATTTCGACAAGGGCGCCCTGCCCCCGGCCGACGCGTTCTGGTCGCTGACGATGTACGACGACAAGACCAAGTTGCTGGTGGCCAACCCGCTGAATCGTTACCTGATCAACTCGCGGATGCTGCCCGACCTCAAGCTTGATGCTGACGGCGGCCTGACCCTGTACGTGCAGAACAAGGCACCGGCCAAAGAGCTGCAAAACAACTGGCTGCCAGCGCCGAAAGGTCCGTTCTACGGGATCTTGCGCTTGTACCTGCCAAAACCGGAAGTCACCAGCGGCCAATGGAAAATGCCGCTGCTGACGCCGGTCAATTCACCACAACAGTAAGCGGAGTCAGTCATGGTCAGGCCTTTTGTAGTACGTCCTTTACTGGCGCTGTGTGTCGTCGGCGCAAGCCCGTTGACCCTCGCGGCCGAGGGCGGTGTCGGGCGGCCGATCACCGGGCAGCAGGTGTTTACCAACGCCGGGATCGTGCCGCCGGAACCGGGTTGGGTGATGTCCCTGACCAGCATCTGGTACGACGGCGAACTCAAGGGCAAAGCTGAAGTGCCGATCGCCGGCGCCATCAGTACCGGGCTGGACGTTAAAGTGTCCTACACCATGGCCAACTTCACCCATGTCTGGGACACCGGCAAGGGCAGTTGGAACTACGCCTCGGCCATCGGCGTGCCGGTGCAGTACACCGACATCACCGCCAGCGTCAAAGGTCCCCGTGGCAATACCCTGGGAACCAATGACACCGCGACCCAGTTCGCCGACATGCTGGTGACGCCGATTGCGGCGGGTTACCACGTCGACGAGGTCAACCATTTCTCGTTCTCGCTGCCCATTTATGTACCAACCGGTGCCTACAACGACAATCGCCTGGCCAACGCTGGCCAGAATGTATACACCTTCATGCCGACCGTGGCCTTCACCCATCTGGACGGCAAGGGTGGCGAGTTCACCCTGTCCAGCGGGTTGGAGATCTACACCGAGAACCAGGCCACGGACTATCAGGACGGCAACATTTTCACCCTCGATGCGCTGTGGACCCACGGTTTCGGCAACGGCTGGAATGCCGGCATGGTGGCGGGCTACATCCAGCAGGTCACCGATGACTCGGGCAGTGGTGCCACCAGCGGCTTCCGCGGCCGCTCGGTAGGGGCCGGCCCGACGATCGGCTGGGCCGGCAAGTTCAACGATGCCCAAGCGAGCATCAACGCCCGCTGGGTGCCGGAGTTCGACACCAAAAACCGCCCTGAAGGCAACGGTGTCAGCGTCAACCTGACGTTAGCGTTTTTCTAAGGAGTTCCCAAGGATGGCCAGCGGTTCCAAGCTGACTTTATGCAGCATGCTGTTCAGCGGTTTCACTTTCGCCAGCGGCGACTTGCCGACTATCGGCAGCACACCCGTGCAACCCGTTGTAGCCAAGGGTGATGCAGAGACCTGCCACCGCTTGCAACAGGACTTCGACATCGACCTGAAAAAGGTCGTGGCAGCCGGTTGCGATCCGTCCACCGAGCAGATCGCCAAGCTGATGGACAACCCGGTGGGCAATCTGGTGCTGCTGTTCAACCAGGTCGACTACACCGCGCTCAAAGGCCCGAACAGCAATGGCACGCGCATGTTGGCCAAGTACAGCTTCATGCCGACCTTTCCGGTTTCCATCGGTGAGGATTGGAACCTGATCAACCGCATACCGATCAGCTACATCGGCGCCCCGGTCAACCACAAGGCCGGCAACTTGATCGGCATGGGTCCCAGCGACATCTTGAGCGACCGCGGGGATTTTGAATCCGTGGTGCACGACCCGTTTGACCGCACCAGCGGTTTCGGTGACCTGACCTACGTCGGCGTGTTCTCGCCAAAGGCACCGGTGCGCCTGGAGGGCGGTGGCAAGATGGTCTGGGGCGTCGGCCCGACCGTCATGTTCCCGACCGCCGAAGAAGACGTGCTCGGCACCGGTAAATACTCCCTGGGGCCTGCGTTTGTCGCGGCGTACCTGGGCGAAGACTGGACCCTCGCGTTGTTCCCGCAACACTGGTGGTCGGTCGCTGGCGACAGCAACCGCAAGGACGTGAGCCTGAGCAACATCCAGTACTTCATCCAGCGCAGCATCCCGGGCCCCGAGCAATGGCGGATCGGCATGACGCCCAACGTCACCGTCAACTGGAAGGCTGAAGGCGGCAACAAGGTGACCTTCCCGATTGGCCTCGGCGCCGGACGGATCTTCAATTTTGGCAAGATGCCGGTGCGGATTTCCGGGGAGATTCAATACTCGGCCATTCACCCGGACGACCTGATCAGCAGCCGCTGGAATTTTCGTTTGTCGTTCATTCCCGTCATTCCGACGTTCATGTTTTGACTCAAGGATCAGCCATGACTGCACTCAATGACCTCAATGCCCTGCAAGCCAGCATCGCCGAAAGCGTGCTGGGACAGGATCAAGTGATCCGGCAGATTCTGCTCGGGCTGCTGGCCAACGGGCATTTGCTCCTGGAAAGCTTGCCGGGGCTGGCCAAGACCCGCACGGTGAAGGCGCTGGCCAAGCACCTGGACGCAAAAATGAGCCGCATCCAGTTCACCCCTGACCTGCTGCCGTCGGACATCACCGGCGCTGAGGTGTTGCACCAGATCGACGACAGGAACCAGATCCAGTTCCAGCCTGGCCCGTTGTTCGGCAACCTGATCCTGGCGGACGAAATCAACCGCGCCCCGGCCAAGGTCCAGGCCGCGTTGCTGGAAGCCATGGAAGAGCGGCAAATCACCGTGGCCGGCAACAGCCATGTGCTGCCGGAGTTGTTCATTGTGGTCGCGACGCAGAACCCGATTGAACAGGAAGGTACCTATCCCCTGCCGGAAGCGCAGATGGACCGGTTTTTGATGAAGGTCCTGCTTGATTATCCAAGCACGGAAAATGAGAGCCAGGTGCTGCGCCTGCTGCGAGACGAAGAACAGGCCTTGGGCGCCAAGACCGCGCCGATCCAGGGCTTCGCGTTGTCGCAGGAGGTGATCTTCGCCGCGCGTCGCGAAGTCAGCGCGATTCACGTGTCCCCGGCCATCGACAGTTACCTGATTGACCTGATCAATGCCACGCGTCACCCGGCCGATTACGACGCCGATCTGGGCCGCTGGATCGCCATTGGCGCCAGTCCTCGCGGCGGCATTGGTCTGGACCGTTGCGCCCGCGCCGATGCCTGGCTGCAAGGGCAGGACTTCGTTTCGCCGGACAACGTGCGCGCCGTGGTCCATCCGGTGTTGCGTCACCGCTTGCAACTGAGCTACGACGCCGTGGCGGACGGTGTGACGGCGGATCAGGTGCTGGATCGCCTGCTCGACAAGGTTGCGATCCCGGCCTGAGGTTGAATATGGAAAGCACCGACGGCCTGGTCTATGTCTCTCTCGCGCACTTGATGGCGCTGGAGTTCAAGGCCCGCGACTTGAGTTTTCTGGCGCGGCAGCCGCAAGGCAGCATCCTCGCCGGCAACCATGCCTCGCGGCTGCGCGGTCGTGGGCTGAATTTCGACGAGTTGCGCCGCTACCAGCCGGGGGACGACCTGCGTCACCTCGACTGGCGCGCCTCGCTGCGCACTGGCAAACCGGTGGTGCGCACCTTCACCGAAGAGCGTGATCGCCCGGCGTTGATTCTGGTGGACCAGCGCATGTCGATGTTCTTCGGCTCGCAACGCAGTTTCAAATCGGCCATCGCTGCCGAACTGGGCGCGCTGGCGGCGTGGATGACCTTTAACGCGGGCGACCGAGTGGGCGGTCTGGTGTTCAACGACTCACGCATCGACAGCATCGCCCCGCTGCGCAGTCGCAAACGCATCGAAGCGTTGTGCAGCCGGATTGCCGAGCAGAACCAGCAACTCAACGCCGCCAACCCCGACGCCGAAGGCGAAGACCAGCTCGACAAGGTGTTGCAGCATTGCCTGGCACTGGCCGGGCACGATCATTTGATCTGCATCGTCAGCGACTTTGCCGGTGCCGGTGAGCGCACGTTGCAATTGATGCGGCAACTGGCGGCGCACAACGATGTGATTGCCATGCAGGTGTACGACCCCTTGGCGCTGAACCTGCCGAAGAATGGCCGCTTGCTGATCACCCAAGGGCGGTTGCAGGTGGAACTGGCCATCGAGCAGCGCAGCGTGCACCAACCGTTGGGTGACTTCCTCAGCGGCCGACTCAAGGATGTCGCCACCCTGCTGCGTCGCAGCCAGGTGCCATTGATGATGTTCAGCACCGCGACCGATGCACAGGAACAACTGCGGGCCGAACTCGGCAGAGGTCAGCGATGAACCCGAATATTCCGAGCATCGATCAACTCAAGGAAATCGCCCTGCCGGCGCCGGTCAGCTATGCACCGCAGACGTGGGGGTGGTGGGTGTTGCTTGGTTTGCTGATGATCGCTGTTTTACTGATCAGCGCAAGACGGTATTGGCAGTGGCGGCGGGACCGGTATCGGCGAGAGGCGTTGGTGCGGTTGGCTGAATTACAAAACAGCACCGATCAACTCAGCGCCATGCGCGAACTCCCCAAGCTGCTCAAACGAGTAGCCCTCTCAATGCCCGCGCCTTGGAATGCAATCCCTGTAGGAGCTGGCTTGCCGGCGAAGAGGCCCTCACATTCAACATTGATATCGGCTGATCGGACGCCTTCGCTGACAAGCCAGCTCCTACAGGGGGATGTGGGTGCGCTTGGGGGGGAGGACTGGCAGGCGTTTTTGGTGCGGCACAGTGCGGAGCGGCTACCCGCCGACTTCAGTCAGCAACTGGCCCAGTTGGCCTATGCACCCGATGCCACGCTCCTCGCGTTGCCAACCGACAAACGCGAGCAACTGTTCAACACCTGCAAACTCTGGGTGGAGCGTCATCATGTGGCAGCTTGATTACCCGTGGCTGTTGCTCCTGTTGCCATTGCCGTGGCTCGGCTACCGTTTCCTGCCCGTTTACCGCGAAGCCCGCAGCGCCGTGCGTGTGCCGTTTTTCAGCGCCATGAGCCGCGCGGTCGGTCAAGCGCCGCGCCAGGCCGGCACGCGCAATAATCGATGGCAGCTCGCCTTGAACCTGTTGGTCTGGGCGCTGATATTGCTGGCCGCCGCGCGCCCGGTGTTCGTCGAAAAACCCATCGAACGCCAACAACCGGTGCGTGACCTGATGCTCGCCATCGACATTTCCCAATCCATGGAAACCACCGATTTCACCGACGCCAATGGTCAGAAGATCAACCGTCTGGCAGCGGTCAAGGAAGTGGTGCATGGCTTCATCGACAAGCGTAAGGATGATCGCCTGGGCCTGATCGTGTTTGGCAGCGGCGCCTATCCGCAAGCGCCATTGACCCTGGATCACGCCAGTCTGTCGCTGCTGCTGGACGACACCGGCATCGGCATGGCCGGCCCTAACACCGCCATCGGCGATGCGATTGGCTTGAGCCTGAAACTGCTCGACCAAGCCCACGAGCCAGAGAAAGTGGTGATCCTGCTAACCGACGGCAACGACACCAGCAGCGCCATCACCCCGGACCACGCGGCACAAATGGCCGCCGCCAAAGGCGTGGTGATTCACACCATCGGCATCGGCGACCCGACTGCCGACGGCGAAGCCAAGGTCAACCTGCAAGGCTTGCAACAGATCGCCGAAGCCACCGGCGGCARGTTCTTCCGCGCCGAGGACCGCACGGCGCTGGATCAGGTCTACAGCACCCTCGACAAGCTGACCCCGCATCAGGTGAAAACCCTCAGCCATCAACCGAAGAAAGACTTGTTCTGGTGGCCGCTCGGTACCGCCATCGGCCTGCTGGCGCTGTATCACCTGGGCGCCCTGCTCCGCCCGCACCTGACACTCGCGCGTCAGCGGCAGGAGGCTTGAGATGGAGATCAATTTCAGCGACTTCCACTTCCTGCGCCCGCTCTGGCTATTACTCGTGCCGTTCGGCGCCTTGCTGCCGATACTCTGGCGCCGCAGCCGCGACTTGCAACGGCGCTTGCGCAGCAACATTGCCGAGCACTTGCTCCCGCATTTGCTGATCACCCCGCAGGATCAACAACGCTTCAGGCCGGTGCATCTGGTCTGCGCCGTGTTGATTCTGGGCGCTGTCGCCGCCGCCGGCCCGACCTGGGAACAGGATCGCCCGGACTTCCTGGAAAACCGTGCGCCGCTGATCATCGCCATCGACCTGTCGCCGTCAATGGACGCCAACGACGTGCCGCCGAGTCGTCTGGAAGCGGCCAAGCACAAGCTGCACGACCTGATCCAGCGCCGCGCCGGTGCGCGCAACGCGCTGATCGCCTACGCCGGCAGTGCGCACCTGGTGTTGCCGCCCACCGATGATCCGGCCTTGCTGGATACGTTCATTCAAGCCCTGAGCACCGACCTGATCGCCAGACAAGGCAAAAACGTCGGCGCAGTCATTGAGCAAGCCAAACACCTGCTGGCGGCCGAGAAAACCCCGGGCACGCTGTTGCTGATCACCGACGGTGCCGACACTGCGCAACTCACCGGGCTCGACAAGCAACTGCAGGACAGCACTCTGCAAGTGCTGATCCTCGCGGTCGGCAGCGAGGATGGCGGCGTCCTCCACGACGCCAGCGGCCAACCACGCACAGACAGCAACGGTCGACCAGTGCTCGGCAGTTTTGATCAGGCAGCGCTCAAGCAACTGGCTTCAGCCGTGGACGCGCCACTGGGCAGCCTGACGCTGAATAACGACGATCTGGACTGGGTTGAACTGCATGCTCAGCAGCATTTCCAGAGTGCCAGCGATGAACAGCGTGAGTTGCACTGGAAAGACACCGGTTACTGGTTGTGCTGGCCATTGCTGCTGCTCGCATTCTTCAGCGTGCGCAAGGGCTGGAGCCTGAACTGGATGGCCGGTTTGTTGCTGGCATCGGGCATCGGCTTTCAGCCAACCAGCGCCGAAGCCAACGCCCTGACCAATGCCTTTTTCACCCCCGACCAGCAAGGCCGTTGGGCCTTCGAACACCAGCACTTCCCCCAGGCTGCCGCACATTTTGTCGATCCGTACTGGAAAGGCATCGCCGCCTATAACGCGGCGGATTTCGACCTGGCACTGGCCAGTTTCGCCCGACTGGAAACGCCGCAGGCGTATTTCTACCTGGGCAATATTTACGTACGCCGCTTCAAGTTTGATCAGGCGATTGTCGCGTATACCCAGGCACTGAAGCTACAACCGCAATTCCCAGAGGCCACGGCCAACCTGGCGTTGGCGATCGCGTTGCAGAAAGACACCGACAGCGCCGAGCAAAACACGCCCGAGGTCAAACCTGACGAAATCAAAATGGACAAGGCACCGGGCAAGGGCCAGAGCAAACCGGTGCAGACCGAACAGGCCGCATCGGATGAGGTGTGGTTGCAGAACCTGAGCACTTCGCCGGCGAAGTTCCTCATGCAGAAATTCAGTTTGCAGGATCAGGCGGGGGCTAAACCATGAACCGAGTCGCGGACATCGCCAGCAGGCTGGCTCCCACATTAATTCCGCGCACCCCACAAATCCCCTGTGGGAGCGAGCCTGCTCGCGATAGCGCCCGCCCAGTCGCCATCAAACTCACTGGCCTGATCCTCTGCCTGCTCACCACCGCCACCCTGGCCGCAGAACCCGACCTCCGAGTCCAGACCCACCTGCAACCCGCCACCTCAGTCATGGTCGGCGGCCTTGTGGAACTGCAACTCGACGTCCTCACCGACAGCTGGTTCACCAGCGCTCCGACCCTGCCCGACCTGAAACTGACGGGCGCCCTGGTGCTGCCACCGGACGGCCACGCCGAACACATCAATCAGAGCCTCGACGGTAAATCCTTCAACGGCATGCGCTACACCTACCGGATCACCCCGAATCTGGCCCAGGGTTTCGACATCCCACCGCTGACCGTGCAGGCGACACCGGGCCAGGCCAGCGCCCCGCTGAGCGCGCAAAGCCAGCCGTTGCACTTCACTGCCGCGCAACCACCGGGGTTCGAACCCGGCGAACCGGTGCTGGTGGCGCAAGGTTTGCGCTTCACGCAAAAAACCGTCAACTCGGCGACGCCATTGAAGGTTGGCGACAGCATCACCCGCCAGCTGACCTTGCAGGCTGACAACGCCATGGCCATGTCGCTGCCGGCACCAACAATGGGCGATATCAGCGGGTTGAGCCGTTACCCGAAGAGCCCGCACATCAGCAATCTGGATGATGGCCGAGGCAACTTCAACGGTGGCCAGCGCATCGACACCGTGACCTACCGCATTGACACCGAAGGCCGTTACAGCCTGCCGGCCATCGAGCTGAAATGGTGGGATGCCAGCAGCCAGCAAACCCGCACCGCGCAAGTCCCGGCCGTCACCTTTGAGGCTACGGCCAACAGCGCTTACACACCGGTTTTCTCGATTGCAGACGACCTGAAAAAACTCGGCCAGCAAAGTCGCGTGCATCTTTCCGGGCACTGGCTGAGGCTTTCGGCGCTGCTGATCGGGGTGGTGCTGTTTGTCTGGTTCGCCCGTCCGTTCGTGCATCGCGCCTACCTCGCTGCACAGGCCCGCCGCCAAGCCCGGCATGCAGCGTGGCTGGAGTCCGCCGACTACGCTTGGCGGCAGGTTCCGCGACAAATCGACGGCAAGCCCGCTCAACTGAGCGCCTTGTACCTGTGGCTCAGACGCAGCCACCTGGGCTTGAAATTGAGCCCGCTCAGCGCTCGACTGCAGGATTTCTTGCGCGCCTGCTACGGCCGCGCGCCTACCGAAGAACAAGCGTTACGCGAACTCAAGCGTTCCTTGGCTACGCTGCATAGTCAGGCTGAACAGCGCCATACCAAAGCCACTTCAGCGTTGCGCCCATTAAACCCTGCTCAAAAAAAGGATTTTCCATGACGAACCCGCTATCAATACGTCACCGCTTCGGGCTGACACTGCTGTTCGCGCTGGCCCTACCGTTGCTCGCTCAAGCCGCCGAACCGCTGCCCTCGTGGAACGACGGCCCGTCGAAGAAACACATCATCGAGTTTGTCCAGACTGTCACCGACCCATCCAGCAAGGACTTCGTCAAACCTGAAGACCGCATCGCGGTGTTCGACAACGACGGCACCTTGTGGAGTGAGCAGCCGATGTACTTCGAACTGCTGTTTGCCCTCGAAGAGGTCAAGCGCACCGCACCGCAACACCCGGAATGGAAAACCACCCAGCCATTCCAGGCCGTACTGGAAAACGATCACAAGGCGCTGGCGGCTTCCGGCCTGGAAGGCCTGATGAAAATTTTCGGTGCGACCCACACCGGCATGACCAGCGAAGCCTTCGATGACTACGCCAAGACCTGGCTGACTCAGGCCAAGCATCCGAAGACCGGCAAGTTGTACACCGAGATGGTGTTCCAGCCAATGCTGGAACTGCTCGACTACCTGCGCGGCCAGGACTTCACGCCCTACATCGTTTCCGGTGGCGACACCGGGTTCATGCGCGCCTTCGCAGATAAGGTCTACGGCATCCCGCCAGAGCAGGTCATCGGTACGACGTTTGTCACAGCCTTCCAGTACAAGGACGGCAACACCTCGATCCTGCGCACCCCGAAACTGGCCCACTACGACGACGGCCCAGGCAAACCGGAAAGCATAGACGCGGTCATCGGCAAGCGGCCGATCTTCGCCTTCGGCAACTCCGACGGCGACTTGCAGATGCTGCAATGGACCGCCGCGGGCAGCGGCAAACGATTCATGGGCCTGGTGCATCACACCGACGCCAAACGCGAATGGGCCTATGACCGCAAGTCAGACATCGGCCGTTTGGACAAGGCGCTGGACGAAGCAAATTCCCGTGGCTGGACGGTCGTGGACATGGCCGCCGAATGGCGCCGGATCTACCCGTACGATTCCGCCACCCCCGAGCAACAGCAGTAAAAAAGCTTAACGCAGGACCGCAATAAACGTTTGTCGCATCAGGCGACGCAAGTGAGCAAAAAGGAGCAAGTCAGATGACTCGCATACACAAGTGGCTACCGAAACTCGCCCTGGTGGCAGCCTCGGTCATGGCGATTTCGGCAACTGCCGGGGCTGCTGAAAAACCAAACATTCTCGTGATCTTCGGCGACGACATCGGCCAGACCAACATCAGTGCTTATTCGATGGGCGTGGTCGGCTACAAAACCCCAAACATCGACCGGATTGCCAAGGAAGGCATGATGTTCACCGACTATTACGCGGAGAACAGCTGCACGGCAGGACGGTCGTCGTTCATTACCGGTCAGACGCCACTGCGTACCGGTCTGTCGAAAGTCGGCGCGCCGGGGGCCACAGTCGGTCTGCAAAAACGTGACATCACCATCGCCCAGGCACTCAAGTCCCAGGGTTATGCGACCGGTCAGTTCGGCAAGAACCACTTGGGCGACAAGGACGAGTACCTGCCGACCAACCACGGTTTCGACGAGTTCTTCGGCAACCTGTACCACCTCAACGCCGAAGAAGAGCCTGAACGTCCGTACTGGCCCAAGGATGACCCTGAGTTCGTCAAGGCCAACTCCCCGCGCGGCGTGATCCACAGCTTCGCCGACGGCAAGATCGAAGACACCGGCGCCTTGACCACCAAGCGCATGGAAACCATCGACGACGAAACCACCGCCGCCGCCCAGGCGTTCATCGAGAAACAGGCCAAGGCGGACAAACCGTTCTTCGTCTGGATGAACACCACCCGCATGCACTTGTTCACCCACGTGCGCGAATCGATGAAGGGCCAGAGCGGCATGCCCGGTAACGAGTATGCGGACGGCATGCTGGAGCACGACGGCGACGTCGGCAAACTGCTGAAAACCCTCGACGACCTGAAAATCGCCGACAACACCATCGTCGTCTACGCCACCGACAACGGCCCGAACCAGTTCTCCTGGCCAGACGCGGCAACCACGCCGTTCCGCAACGAGAAGAACTCCAACTGGGAAGGCGCTTACCGCGTACCGGCGATGATTCGCTGGCCGGGCAAGATCAAGGCTGGTGAAGTGTCCAACGAGTTGTTCTCGGGCATGGACTGGTTCCCGACCCTGCTCGCTGCCGCTGGCGATACCGGTGTGAAAGACAAACTGCTGAAGGGCTGGGCACCGGTTTCCGGCGGTTCTAACTTCAAAGTGCACCTGGACGGCTACAACCAGCTGCCGTACCTGACGGGCGAACAGCCTAAAGGCGAGCGCAAGGAGTTTTACTACTTCAACGACGACGGCGTGCTGGTGTCGATGCGTTTCGGCAATTGGAAAGCGGTGTTCTGCGAACAACGCGAGCCAGGCGGTTTCAAGGTCTGGAGCGAACCGTTCGTGTGCTTGCGCGTACCAAAAATCTTCAACCTGCGGATGGACCCATATGAACGCGCAGACGTGGTTTCCGATCAGTATTACGACTGGACCACCAAAAACGTCTACCTGGTCGCACAAGCGGTGACCAAGTCTGCCGCCTTCCTGCAGACGTTCATCGAGTATCCACCCAGCCAGAAACCGGCCAGCTTCAGTGTTGACCAGATCCGCGCTGCGGTAGATGCAAAAATCGCTGAAAAAATGAAAGCTGCACCGGCTGCACAGTAAGATCGCACGACCGCCGCTCGCCCTCACCGGCGAGCGGACTTATTTTTTAGCCCGATCGTTCCCACGCTCTGCGTGGGAATGCCTCAACGGACGCTCCGCGTCCGCTACGGTATGGGACGCAGAGCGTCCCGGGCTGCATTCCCACGCAGAGCGTGGGAACGATCAAATGTTCACTTTCAGAAATTGCACAAGGCAACCCGCAATGTCCTCACGTGTCGCCAGCAAGTCGTCGGCCATACCCGCCCCTCACAGCGCCGCGTCCCCGGCCCTGCTGATTCCTGCCCTGCTGCTGTTCGTCTCCGGCGCCGCTGCGCTGGTGTACCAGGTGCTGTGGATCAAGCAGTTGTCGCTGGTGGTCGGCGTCGAGGTGTATGCGATCACCACTGGCATCAGTGCATTTTTTGCCGGATTGGCTTTGGGTGGGTTGCTGTTCGGGCGTTGGGCTGATCGCTTGCAGCAGCCGGTCTTGTTGTATGCGGGGCTGGAAGTGCTGGTGGCGGTGCTAGGTGTCGGTGCGACATTTGCGATGAGCATGGCCGCCAGTCCATTCGCCTGGCTGGAACAGCACGTCGGCCTGGCGGCATGGGTCTTGCCGTTTGCGCTGGTGGGCATTCCCGCGCTGTTGATGGGCGGCACGTTGCCGGTGCTGGTTCGTTCGTTGGTCAGCGACCCGCAACACCTGGGCAAGGCTGGCGGTCAGCTCTATGCCGCAAACACCGCTGGCGCGATTGCCGGCACCCTGCTCGCCGCTTTTGTGCTGATCGCCACCCTCGGCGTGCGCGGCAGCGCCCTCGCCGCCGCGATGCTGAACTTGCTGGCCGCCGTCGGCGCCTTGTGGTTTCAACGCCAGAGACCGGCGCCGGTCGAAGCCCCGGTCAAACACCACGCGCAAAAAGCCCCGGATCGTCTGGCGCTGTGGCTGTACTCCATCGCGGGCGGTGTGGCACTGGGCTACGAAGTGGTCTGGTCGCAATCCATCGTGCAATTCATGAGCACCCGTACCTACGCGTTTGCCGTGGTGTTGGCGACCTACCTCACAGGTTTGTTCATCGGCAGCACCCTGCTGGCCCGTCGGGTTGATCGCCTTCGTGATCCCTGGGGTGTGTTTGGTTTGCTGATTGCCGGCGCCGGTCTTGTCGCACTGCTGGAAGTCGCCTTTCTCGGGCGCTGGCTGGTGTTTTTGCAATCCCAGGCCGAAATCGTGGCGCTGGCCATGGGCGGCAGCGAACTGCTGGGCATGAGCGCACGGTTTGCCGTGGCGGCGCTGAGCATCGTGTTTGTCCCGACCCTGCTGCTGGGGGCGGCGTTCCCGTTGGCCCTGCGCTTGAGCGTCGGTCCTGAACAGGTCGGTCGGGATGTCGGCGCGGTGGTGGCGTTCAACACCTTGGGCGGGATTGTCGGCGTGATGCTCTGCGGGTTTCTGCTGATCCCGTTACTGGGGCTGGTGCGCACCTTGGGGCTGCTGGCGATTGTCGCGGCCGGGATTGGCTATTTCGCGGTGCGCAAGGGGCATCACGTCAAGAAAGGCCGGCGTCAGGGTGTGGTGGTGATTGGTCTGCTATCGGTGGCCGTGGCGATCTTCACCCCGGCCGACAAACTGGCCAGCCTGCTGCCCGGCGCCCGCAACGGCACGTTGGCATTCTATGAAGAAGGACGTGGCGGCACGGTGGCCGTGGTCACCCAGGGCAAAGGGCAGAAGGCTTTCCAGCGTTTGTATATCCAGGGCGTGTCGAACACCGGCGACGCAATGCCCTCGCTGCGCTACATGCGGATTCAGGCACTGTTGCCGCTGCTGATCCACAACGGCGAACCGCGCTCGGCGCTGGTGATCGGTTTTGGCACTGGCATCACCGCAGGCGCCCTGACTCGCTATCCGGGGCTGGAACACCGCGTGGTCGCCGAACTGCTACCGTCGGTGGTCAAAGCCGCACCGTTATTCAAAGGCAACTTCAATGCCGCCGCCGACCCGACGGTGGATGTGCGTCTGCGCGACGGTCGCCAGGAATTGCTGCGCAGCCCGCAGCTTTACGACTTGATTACCCTCGAACCGCCACCGCCCTCCGCTGCCGGCGTGGTGAATCTGTATTCGCGCGATTTCTACCAATTGGCCGCCAGTCGTCTGGAGAAGAAAGGCCTGGTCGCGCAATGGCTGCCGCTGCCGACCCAGAACATCGACGATTCACGCTCGCTGGTGCGCAGCTTCCTCGACGTCTTCCCCTATGCGACGTTGTGGACCAGCGAGTTCCACGAAATGCTCCTGATAGGCTCGATGGAGCCTATCGAACTGGATGCCGAGAAAATCAGCCAGCGCTTCCAGCAGGAAAGCGTGCGCAGCACCCTGCAGGACGTCGGCATCGGTTCAGCCGCTGCGTTGCTCGCCACGTGGGTGACCGACCGCGCCGGTCTGGAACGTTTCGCCGCCGATGCGCTGCCGGTCACCGATGATCAGCCACGGATCGAATACGCCCCTTGGGTGCGCGCCAAGGAAATCAGCCGCGTGCTACCGGCCCTGCTGGACTTGCGGCAGCCAGCGCCACTGCTGAATGCCGATGCAGGGTTCACCGAGCGCATGAATGTCCATCAACAGCGCCTGATGCAGTTTTATCGGGCGAGCCTGCACGCGTATGACGGTGATCGCGAGGCCTGGGCCCGGGATATCCGTGAAGTGATGATGGGCGATGGCGGCAACCCGTATTACCGCTGGTTTGTGGGAGGTGGTGAGTAAGACTTAAGGATCATTTCACACCCGTCATTTGACAGATGCCCGGCATCCGTCAAAGCTGCACTCAGATTGATCGCGCGCCTTAAGGCAAACGCACCTGGACTACGGAAGTCGTAATGCCGAAGCATAAAAACAACGCAGCAAACCCTGATTCGCAACCGAACCTGATCAATCGTTACCTTTTTCCCGTGACCATCAGCGCATTGCTGCTGGCGGTCATTGCTATCGGCTGGTTTTTGTTCAACAGCACACCGGCGCCGCTAAAACCCGTGCCTGTCAACGCCCCGGTCACGCAACCGGCCAAACCACAACCGGTCGCGATGGCGCCGGCGAAGATGGTCGATGAGCAACAATGCCAAGGCTGTCACAGCGAGCAGGTCAAAGACTGGCAAGGCTCCCATCACCAATTGGCAATGCAGGAAGCCAATGCCGAGACAATGCTGGGCGACTTCAATAACGTCACCTTCAAAGGCGAAAACGAAACCACCGTTTTCTCGCGCAAGGGCGACGCTTTCTGGGTCAACACACCGGGCATCGACGGCAAGAACGCCGACTTCAAGGTGGCTTACACCTTCGGCATCGCGCCGTTGCAGCAATACCTGATCGAGGTCGGCGAAGGTCGCTTGCAACCCTTGGGCGTCGCCTGGGATACGGAAAAACACCACTGGTTCCACCTCTATGCGGGCCAGGGTGTGAACTTCAAGAACCCGTTGCACTGGAGCAAGCCGAGTCAGAACGCCAACTTCATGTGCGTCGAGTGCCATACCACGGGCTACAAACGCAATTACGATGCCGCCAAAAACACCTTCGACAGCCAATGGAACAGCCTCGGCGTCGGCTGCCAGGCGTGCCATGGCCCGGCGTCCAATCACCTGGAATGGACGGCGAAAAAAGGTGATTTGATTCATGCCGGTTTTGCCGTCGACCTCAAGGACAAGAACGCGACGGTCGAACTCGAGACCTGTGCCCGCTGCCATTCGCGCCGCGCACCGCTGAGCGATGGCTACACCCCCGGCAAACGCCTGATGGATGACTACCTGCCAAGCGCCCTGACCCGCGAGTTGTATGCACTGGACGGCAAGATCAAGGACGAAGTGTTCGAACACGGCTCCTTCGCCCAAAGCAAAATGTTCGACAAAGGTGTGCGCTGCACCAACTGCCATAACCCGCACAGCAACGAGCTCAAGGCGCCGGGCAACGGCGTTTGCCTGCAATGCCACAACACGGCGGGCAAAACGTCGGTGGAAGGTGTCAATGGCAAAGGCCTGCAAGCGAAAAACTACGACGCCATCGAGCACACTCGCCACACCATGGGCCAACCGGGTTCACAGTGCGTGGATTGCCATATGCCCGGCAAGTTCTACATGGGCAATGACTTCCGGCATGACCACAGTTTCAGCATTCCGAACCCGGAGCGGGCGAAAAAACTCGGCACGCCGGACGCCTGTCTCACGTGCCACACGGGCAAGGACGGCGATAAGGTCACCGAGCAGTTCAAGCTCTGGAGCGGCGCACCCACTGCGCAGGCCCCGCGTTATGACGAAAGCCTGTGGCTGGTTCGAAACGGCCAGCCCGGTGCCGCACAAGCCTTGTATGAGCAGCTGCAACGCAGTAATTTGCCGGCGATTCAGCGGGCAACCTTACTCGCCGAGCTGGTGCTGTACCCGAGTGAGCAGGCGTTGAAACTGGCCACCAAAGACCTGAGCAATCCGGCGCCACAGGTGCGTGAAAGTGCCGTGAGGGCCATCAGCGCGCTCCTGCCGCCCCCCGAACGTGCGCCGCTGTTGACACCGCTGCTGACCGACCCGGTGATGACTGTGCGGATCGCCGCAGCCCGGGATCTGCTGAGTGTCGCCGGCACGGGCTTGGGCAGCGCCCAGGCGAGCTGGAATGCGGCCATCGCCGAGTATGAAGCGGCACAGATGAGCCTCCTGGAACGGGCCGAAGCCAACCTCAACCTAGGCATGTTCTATCAGGCCAGCGGCCGCAATGACGAGGTCGAAAAGTACCTGCGCACGGCCCTCAAGCGCGATCCGGATTTCTACCCGGCGCTGGTGGCGCTGGTGCAATGGCTGGAAGCCAATGGCCAACGCCAGGAGGCGCAGACGCTGCTGGCACAAGGTTTGAAGGACCACCCGGACGCCGCGCTGTTGCAGTACACCCAAGGCTTGTCGCTGGTACGTGCGGGCAAATCGGACCAGGCCATGTCGGCATTACGCAAAGCCGCGCAACTGGAACCGCAGAACGGCCAGTACAGCTACGTGCTGGCGGTGGCGTTGCATGACAGCGGCAAGGTTGAAGAGGCCTGCGAAGTGCTGGAGCGCTTGCTCAAAGTGCAGCCTACCAACCGCAATGCGCGGCTGACGTTGATCCAGTACTACCTGGGCAATGGGCAGGAACCAAAAGCGCAGGTGCTGTTGCAGGGCTGGAAGAAGATAAACATGGGTGACCCGGCGCTTAAATAACGCGGTCTGTAGCAGCTGCCGAGCCTGCGAGGCTGCGTCCGGCGACGCAGTCGTCGTAAGTCCGACAGAGATACATCC
>NZ_JBFUKU010000008.1:0-59592 GCF_056400685.1 Pseudomonas sp. P5_A12
CCTGGCCTGGGTCACAGCTTCTTCATTCCCTGTGGGAGCGAGACCGGCTTGCCGGCGAAAGCGGATGATCAGTCAAAATAAATGTCGACTGACACGACGCCATCGCCGGCAAGCCGGTCTCGCTCCCACAGGGAATGAAGAAGCTGTGACCCAGGACAGGAATCAGCCAAATAGTGAGCTCTTTGTCGTAAAACAGATGCGGGAGGTGAGGCTTTCGGTAGAATCCGCGCCGCACTCGTCGATTCGACGTCTGCTACACCGGTTTTGTTTGAGGTCCGTGATGTCGCTGCATTTGATGACGCTGTTTACCGCCCATCCCGCCAAGCTGGTCAATCTGCTGGCCTTGCTGCTTGCCTTTCCGGGCTGTTGGCTGCTGCACGCCACTCGTCGCCGCGAACAACGCGCCATGGCCATTGTTGTAGCTCAGCGCCAGAGTCAACCCAACGTAGAGCCGACCCTCGATGGGGCGACGTTGCGCATGAACCGCTTTTTCTATCGCTTCGGTTTCGCCTGCCTCGGGCTGGCGTTGCTGGTATCGTGGATCAGTACGCGGGTCTGATTACAAACATTGCAGCAATGAAAACGGCGCCCGAAGGCGCCGTTGTCGTATCCAGCCAATTAACTACAGCGGCAACCCGGCTTTCACCCGGTACTGATTGCGCACCGGCGTCGCATATTGCAGCACGAGGAACGGACGATGTTCTTCGGGGCAGGCCTCCAGACGCTTGTTCCATTCTTCCTGCGCCTTGGTCAGTTCATCGGCCGCAAACACTTCAGCCGCTTTGGGCACCTGCAATTGCGGGTCGGCGTCTTTCCATTGGGCGTAGGCCAGGTAGTGCACCGGGAACAAGCGGTAGCCACCGAGGATTTGCTTGTCCATCTCGACAGCGAGTTGCTTGGTGTCTTCAAACAGCTCGGTGATCGGCGCGGCGAAGTTCACGTGGACCCGGCCTTTGTAGCCGGTGATGCCCTTGGCGATGCTCACATCGTCTTCACCCGGCACTTTGCTGTAGCTGCCGGTGGTGGCGCGGATGAACAACTCGCGCGCCTTGGCCTGATCGCACGGGTCGTATTCATAGCTGATCGACACCGGGGTGAGGTTCAGCGACTGAATGACTTCGCCGAACGGCTCGTCCTTGCGACTCATGTGGAACATCTTGAGGATCGCCGACTCGGTGCGGTCGTCGCCGTCTTTCGCCCGACCTTCGGCCTGGGCGATCCAGATCGAGGCGCAATCGTTGCGGATCGAGTGGTTGATGTAGGCCGAGAGCAATTGATACGCCGCCATCTTCTCGCGGCGACCGGTGATCGAGCGGTGCACGATGAAGCTCTTGTTCAGGCGCATCAGGTCGCTGACAAAGGGCTTTTGCAGCAGATTGTCGCCGATCGCGATGCGCGGTGTCGGCAGGCCTGCGTGGTACACGGCGTAGTTGACGAAGGCCGGGTCCATCACGATATCGCGGTGGTTGGCGATGAACAGGTAGGCGCTGCCGGACTTGAACTGTTCGACGCCGGTGTAGGTGACGCCGTCTGTTGCGCGTTCGATGGTGTGGTCGACGTACATCTCGACCTTGTCTTGCAACGTGGCCACCGAATGAACGCCAGCGAATTCGCGGCGCAGCCGATGAGCTATAAGTGGTTTAAGCATCCAGCCGAAAGCACCGGCAAAACGCGGGAAGCGGAAGTGGGTGAGGATATCTAGAAACGCCTTGTCGCCGAGCAACCTGTCCAGTACCGCTGGGACTTCGCTGTCGTCGTAAGGTCGGATGGCATCGAATTCGCCCATCATGCTCTCTTGTTAGAAACGGCTAGGGTAAGTAAAGGTTTTGATCAAAACCGACAGGGTACGGTCTGAAAAATTAGCCAGACAAAAATAGCCCTGCAAATAGACCGGCGATTATACGCACAAGTCACCTGGGAGACCGCGATGCTGGAAACCGAGCGCTACGAATGTCCGTATTGTGGTGAACCAGCCGAGGCCGTGCTGGATTTGTCCGGCGGCGATCAGACCTACATCGAAGATTGTCCGGTGTGTTGTCGGCCGATAACGTTTGTCCTGCAGACCGACGGTCAGGAATGGTTGCTCGAAGTGCTCAGCGAAAACGAGTGAAAAAAGGGGTATCCCGATGCTGCGAATCTACGAGCCGGAAAACCTGATGGAAGGCGAATTGCTGCAAGGCATGTTGGCCAGCGAGGGCATCGAGGCGCATCTGGTGGGGCGCCATTTGCTCGGTGGCACTGGCGAACTGCCGATCTTCGGCCTGTTGGGATTGTCGGTGGACAACGACCAGGCTGAATACGCCCGCGAGCTGATCACCGCGTACAATGCCGCGCTGCCCCTGTCCGGCGATGAACCGGAGAGCTATCCCGGCACGCTGGTCTGTTAGGCTGGCGTTCGTTTGATCAAGAGTCGTGCTGCCCCATGTGTGGACGTTATGCCCTGTTTCGCTGGAACCCCGCCTTCGCGGCCCTGCCCGGTTTCCCTGCCGATCAGCAGGCCCAGTGGAATATTTCCCCCAACGATTCGGTGTTGATGCTGCGTGCAGGCCTGGACGGCCAGCGTGAACTGGCCCGCGCCCGCTGGGGCCTGACGCCACCGTGGCTGACCGACCTGTCCCGCACCCCGGCCCATGCCCGGGCTGAAACCGTCGCCGAGCAACCGATGTTTCGCCAGGCCTTTCGTGAGCGACGTTGCCTGCTGCCAGCCAACGGTTTCTATGAATGGCGCGGCACCACGCGCAAGCGTCCGTACTGGCTGACGCCGGGGGAGGGTTCGTCGCTTTTTTTTGCCGCGATCTGGGAAGCGTACCCGGTGCAGGAGCAAGTATGGCTGAGCACGGCAGTGATCACGCAGCCGGCGGCGAGTCAGCGCCGACCGTTGATTCTCGATGCAGCGGGGCAGGCGGCGTGGCTCGATCCCGAGACGCCGCTGCATACCTTGCAGGCATTGCTTGCCAGTGAACCCGCGGTGTTGCGTGAGCGGGTGCTGGCGAATCTGGTGAACGATCCGAAGCTGAATGCGCCGGAGTGTCTCACTCCGGGTTGATGGGGTGTCTGGGCAGGCCCATCGCGATGAGGGCCGCAGCGCACTGTGAATTTTTTCCTGCGATGCCGAGAGCTTTGGCTGAAATTTGCGTCTTAGTTTTRTGTATCTGGCGTCGATACATTTCCACGCCTAGGATACGCGGCATGATTTCAGGGAGTTTATTTGATGAACAAGTTATTGGTTTTTGGGACGCTGAGCGCCAGTTTGCTGCTCGCCGGGTGTCAGTCGGTCAACACCACCAGCGGCGGTGCCGTGGGGGTTGAGCGCAAACAGTACATGTTTACCATGTTGCCCGCGCAACAGGTCGACCAGATGTATGCGCAGTCTTATCAGAAGACTATCGGTGAAGCCTCCAGCAAAGGTGTGCTGGACAAAACCAGCGAGAATGCCATGCGCGTACAGGCCATTGCCGACCGGCTGATTGCTCAGGCGCCGAATTTTCGTCCGGATGCCGCTCAGTGGAAGTGGGAGGTCAACCTGATCAAGAGCGATGAGCTCAATGCCAACTGCGGGCCTGGGGGCAAGATCATCTTTTACACCGGGCTGATCGACAAACTGCAACTGACCGACGATGAAATCGCCGCAATCATGGGGCATGAAATCGCCCACGCCCTGCGTGAGCATGGTCGTGAAGCGATGTCCAAAGCCTATGGTATTGAAATGGCCAAGCAAGGCGCCGGTGCCTTGTTAGGGTTGGGCCAGGGCAGCATGGTTCTGGCGGATACCGTTGCGAACTACGGCATGACCCTGCCAAACAGTCGCGCCAATGAAAACGAGGCGGACCTGATTGGTCTCGAGCTGGCCGCCCGCGCCGGTTACAACCCCAATGCATCGATTACCCTGTGGAACAAGATGAGTAAGGTCTCGGAAGGTTCGCCACCGGAGTTCATGAGTACACACCCGGCGTCGGCCAGTCGTATTGCCGCGTTGCAGGCGGCAATTCCCAAGGTGATGCCGTTGTACGAGAATTCTCGTAAATCCTGATTCTTGTATGGAGGCTGCTGACGCCATCGCGGGCAAGCCCGCTCCCACAGTTGAAATGCATTTCCTTGTGGGAGCGGGCTTGCCCGCGATGAACGATGACTCGGTCTACCGAGTTAAACCCAGCCACTGCTCTGCATCGCCTTGTACACCGCAACAATCGCCAAAATGAGAAACGCCGACGCCGCCAGTCGACGGATCAGGGTCAATGGCAATTTGTCTGCCGCAAAGTTACCGGCCAGCACCACAGGCACGTTGGCGATCAACATGCCGGCGGTGGTGCCGAGAATGACCAGCCACAAATCCGGGTATTGCGCCGCCAGCATCACGGTAGCGACCTGGGTCTTGTCACCCATTTCCGCGAGGAAGAACGCGATCAGCGTGGTCAGGAATGGCCCGAATTTGCGGGCGGTGCTGACATCGTCGTCCATCTTGTCCGGGACCAGAGTCCACAAAGCAGTCGCGGTAAAGCAGGCGGCCAGGATCCAGTGCAGCGTCGCATTCGAGAAGAAACTGCCAAACCAGGCACCTACTGCACCTGCGGCTGCGTGGTTGGCCAGGGTGGCGGCGACGATGCCGGCGATGATCGGCCACGGCTTGCGAAAGCGGGCAGYGAGAATGAGCGCGAGCAGTTGCGTCTTGTCGCCGATTTCGGCCAAGGCAACGATTGCGGTCGGAACGAGAAATGAATCCAGCATCATCAGGGTTTTTCCTAAGGGGCGGGTCGACACGGCTATGACACGTACAGCCTCCCCGCCCCGGGTAAGGTGTTCGTGTCATAGGTCTTGTCAAACCCTGCGATCCGTCTGATGCGGACGCTGGGGTCGCATACGCCATGGTCTGAGGACCAAGTATGTTGACGTATGCCGGACGAGCATGGCGCTCGTGGGAGACTACTCCCCTAGGACGGAGCGGATTCTGCCTAGGCAAAATCCGTTAGGCAAGCACTTATTTTCAGCCGCGTTTGGCCCGGTAGATTCTGAAACCCTGTCCCTCAGCCTTGATTGCGCACACGCCCAAGTGTTCTTCGATCAGGGGTTGATACTTCAGGAAACTGTTGGCGACCAGGCGCAGTTCGCCGCCATTTTTCAGATGTTTGGCTGCTTTTCGCAGCAAGTTCTCGGTGGCGAAGTAATCGGTGTGGACGCCGACATGGAACGGCGGGTTGCTCAGGATCGCACTCAAGCCCATCGGAGCCGCGTCAATTCCATCACCGGTGATCACATCGGCTTCCAGACCATTGGCGGCCAGGGTCAGGCGACTGCTGGCGGCAGCAAACGCATCGACGTCGAGCAATGTCACCTGATTGTGCGGATAGCGACGCTTCACCGCGGCGCCCAAAACGCCGGCGCCGCAACCGAAGTCCAGCAAGTGGCCGCTCGGCAACTTGTCCAGATGTTCCAGCAACAGCGCGCTGCCGCGATCCARTCGGCCGTGGCTGAACACGCCCGGCAGGCTGATGACTTTCAATGGCCCTTCAGCCAGCGGCAATTCGTAGGTCTGCGCCAGGCTTTCCAGCGATTTGGCTGCTGGCGCATTGGCCACCGTGACCTGCCAGAGTTGGCAATGACGGGCGCTGTCGAGCTTGCGCGGTTTGCCGAACGGGTTCAGCTGTTTGGCTGCCCCTTCGATGCCGCTGCGTTTTTCGCCTACCAGGTACAACTCACGACCGGCCAGGCGCGCGGCGAGGGCGTTGAGGATGTAATCAGTCAGGTCCTTGGACTTGGGCAAAAACACTACCGCTGCCTCGAACTCGCGCTCGGGTGCGTTCACCCCAAAATGGCTACGCTCGGCAAAACGCGCATCGAGCGCCGCTTGATCGCCGGCGTGCCAGCACCAACCATGGGCATCGGGCAGTCGGCCCAGCAGATCGTCGGCGGGCAAACCGGCCAACAACACCGAACCCTGGAATAGCTCGGGCTGACGAAGCAGTACTTCACTGCGCGGATCCATACTCTGCTCCTTGAAAAAAAGTGCGGCAGTTTATCAACTGACGACCCGCAGCGCTGTACTGCTGAAGAAAGCCTGGGCGTTTTCGGTCAACTGTCCCACGATTCGCTGCCGCGCCTCGCGACTGCCCCAGGCGTTGTGTGGAGTGACGATCAACCGTGGAATGTCAGCGGCCAGCAAGGGATTGCCAATGGTCGGGGGCTCGACGCTCAGCACATCAGTGGCCGCGCCGCCCAGATGACCATTGCGCAAGGCATCGGCCAGCGCCTGTTCATCGATCAAGCCACCGCGAGCGGTATTGACCACGAAAGCGCCGGGTTTCATCGAGGCCAGTTCACGGGCGCCGATGAAGTGGCGGGTGTGTTCGTTGAGTGGACAGTGCAGCGTGAGGGCGTCGATCTGCGGCAGCAGCTCATCCAGCGGCAAACGATCCGGCCGGGCAGGGCGCCCCGGAATCTGCCCCAGCAGCACGCGCATACCGAATGCTTCGGCCAGTCGTGCGACCGCTCCGCCTAGTTCGCCATGGCCGAGCAGGCCAAGGGTTTTGCCTTCCAGTTCGACGATCGGGTAGTCCAGCAGGCAGAACTGTTTCGCTTGCTGCCAGCGACCTTCACCTACGGCTTTTTGATAGTCGGCCAAGCGCGTTGCGAGGTTGAGCAGCAACATGATGGTGTGCTGCGCCACCGACGGTGTGCCGTAGCCCTGGCAGTTGCAAACCGTCACGCCATGGGCGCGGGCAGCGGACAGATCGACGTTGTTGGTGCCGGTGGCAGTGATCAGGATCAACTTCAAATCCGGGCTGGCAGCGATGGTCGCGGCATCGATCAGGATCTTGTTGCTGATGGCTACCATGGCACCTTTGAGGCGTTCGATCACTTGATCCGGCGTGGTCTGCGCGAACAACTGCAGCTCGTCAAAGCAATCATGCAGCGGACTGAGGTCGAGGTCGCCGAGGTCCAGGGATGGGTGGTCGAGAAAAACGGCGCGGCGAGAGTTCGTCATCAACTGTACCTTTTGTGCATTGAACTGAAGGCGTAATCTGCCGAGCCTACCAGATGACACAAATGGTTACCCATTGCACTCAAGTGGCTGAGTTGACGCACTGAAACAGCGACGCACCCTTGTAGCAGCTGGCGAAGCCTGCGTCCGGCTGCGTAGCAGTCGTGAATTCATGCGCCTCGGTGTATCAGGCAGACCATGAGCGCATGTTTTGCGACTGCTGCGTCCGAACGCGGCCCGAACCTGACGCAGGCTTCGCCAGCTGCTACAGGTCATGTCGTTACCTGAACAATTATTCGACCGATCTACCCCAAAGGAGCCCCAATGTACTGGACAGAGTTCTTGACCGTTGCCCTGATTCACTTGCTCGCCGTGGCCAGCCCCGGCCCGGACTTTGCCGTGGTGGTGCGTGAAAGCGTGACCCATGGTCGACGCGCCGGCACCTGGACGGCGCTGGGCGTTGGTACGGCGATTTTCCTGCATGTTGGCTATTCGCTGCTCGGCATCGGCCTGATCGTGTCCCAGTCGATCGTGCTGTTCAACGCGCTGAAATGGGCCGCCGCCGCATACCTGTTGTACATCGGCTACAAGGCCCTGCGCGCGCAACCGGCCAAAGCGGTCGCTGACAATCTGCACAAGGAAGCTGGCGAGCGAACTGCCCGTGGCGCTTTCACCTCCGGTTTCGTGACCAACGGTCTGAACCCGAAAGCCACGCTGTTCTTTTTGTCGCTGTTCACCGTGGTGATCAACCCCCACACGCCGCTGGCGGTACAAGCCGGTTACGGGGTCTATCTGGCGGCGGCGACGGCGGTGTGGTTTTGCCTGGTGGCGCGGCTGTTCAGTCAGCAGCGTGTGCGTGCCGGTTTTGCCCGCATGGGCCACTGGTTCGACCGCACCATGGGCGTGGTGCTGATCGCCATCGGCGTGAAACTCGCCTTCACCGAGATGCATTGATAGCCGATTGATCCTCGATATCCTGCAAGTGCTGGCGCAACGCTAGCATTTGTACGGCTCTGCAAATCATTCCTTTGGCTGATTTGACCGGCGTTGAAGGGCACTAGAGTGCTTACTTTCAGCCAACACCRTGCAGTCAGAAAAGGGATTGATATGTTGCAGACTCGCGTTATCCCCCCAGCCGAAGGCGCTTACCAGTATCCGCTGTTGATCAAGCGGCTGCTGATGTCCGGCGCTCGTTACGAGAAAACCCGCGAGATCATTTACCGCGACCAGGTGCGCTACAGCTATCCGACCCTGATCGAGCGGGTCGCGCGGTTGGCCAACGTGTTGACGGCGGCCGGGGTCAAGGCCGGAGATACCGTGGCGGTGATGGACTGGGACAGCCATCGATACCTGGAATGCATGTTCGCTATTCCGATGATCGGCGCGGTGATCCACACAATTAACGTGCGCCTGTCGCCGGAACAAATCCTCTACACCATGAACCACGCCGAGGACCGCTTTGTGCTGGTCAACAGCGAGTTCGTGGGGCTTTACCAGGCGCTTGCCGGGAACCTGACCACGGTCGAGAAAACCCTGCTGCTGACTGACCTGCCGGAGAAAACCGCCGATCTGCCGAACCTGATCGGCGAGTATGAGCAACTGCTGTCGGCTGCCAGTACGCAATACGACTTCCAGGACTTCGACGAACACTCGGTCGCGACAACGTTCTACACCACCGGTACCACCGGCAATCCTAAAGGTGTGTATTTCACTCACCGGCAACTGGTGCTGCACACCATTGGCGTGTCGACCATCATGGGCTCCCTCGACAGTGTGCGTCTGCTGGGCACCAGCGATGTGTACATGCCGATCACCCCGATGTTCCATGTGCATGCCTGGGGCTTGCCCTATGTGGCGACCATGCTCGGGCTCAAGCAGGTTTATCCCGGCCGTTACGACCCGGAATACCTGGTGGAGTTGTGGCGCAAGGAGAAGGTCACCTTTTCCCACTGCGTACCGACCATTTTGCAGATGATCCTCAACGCCAAAGCGGCGCAAGGCACGGATTTCGGCGGCTGGAAAATTGTCATCGGTGGCAGTGCGCTTAACCGCACGCTGTACGAAACGGCCAAAGGCAAGGGCATCCAGTTGACGGCCGCTTATGGCATGTCGGAAACCGGGCCGCTGGTGTCATGTGCGCACCTCAACGATGAATTGATGGCCGGCAGCGAAGACGAACGCACCACCTATCGCATCAAGGCCGGCGTTCCGGGGCCATTGGTGGAAGCGGCGATCGTCGACCCCGACGGCAACTTCCTGCCCGCCGATGGCGAAACCCAGGGCGAGCTCGTGTTGCGTGCGCCATGGCTCACTGAGGGTTATTTCAACGAACCGCAAAAAGGTGCCGAGCTCTGGGCCGGGGGCTGGCTGCATACGGGCGACGTGGCGACGCTGGACGGCATGGGTGTGATCGACATCCGTGACCGCATCAAGGACGTGATCAAGACCGGTGGCGAGTGGATCTCGTCTCTGGACCTTGAAGACTTGATCAGTCGCCACGTGGCGGTACGCGAAGTAGCAGTGGTGGGCATCGCCGATCCGCAATGGGGTGAGCGGCCGTTTGCGCTGCTGGTGATCCACGAAGGGCATGAAATCGGGGCTCGTGAACTCAAGGAGCACCTGAAGCCATTTGTGGAGTTGGGCCACTTGAGCAAGTGGGCGATCCCCAGCCAGATAGCCCTTGTTACTGAAATTCCCAAGACCAGTGTCGGCAAGCTCGACAAGAAGCGCATCCGCCTCGACATCACCGAATGGCAGGCCAACAACAGCACCTTCCTCTCGACGCTTTAAGCGCCTCTTGGCGTGCCCGAAAAGGCACGCCAGGCCCACCAAGCAAGCGCTTGGCTTGTGTAATCCGAATTTTCAGCCATCCTTGCCGGGCCGACAGGTGTCGGACTGGCGAAAGGACTGTTCCAGAGTGGTCGGCAGCTGCAAATCACACTTTAGAGGGATCAAGCTCCACTACCTGCTGGCTATAGTCCGGTCACGGATTTTTAAGAACGGAGCAAACGCACAAAACGGGGCGATGCAATTTTGGAGTGACTTTCGGACGCCTTGGCTCCACGTCACCCACAACGTTTTTAGAAGTGCTTACAGCCAAAACAATAATGCACATGGAGTAGCGTCGATGACATCAGTAAACAAGTTCTGGCGCCGGGCGAAATTGCCCCTGGCGGTCAGTCTCGCCTCTTCGCTCGCCGGGCCTGCATTCGGCGTCAGTTTCAACGTTGGTGAAATCGAAGGTCAGTTCGATTCGTCGCTCTCCCTGGGTATGAGTGTGTCTACCCAGTCGCCGAACAAGAACCTGATCGGTGTCAACAACGGCGGGCAAGGCTTGTCCCAGACCTCCGATAACGGACACTTGAACTTCAAGAGCGGGCAAGCGTTCTCGAAGATCTTCAAAGGCATCCATGACCTTGAGCTGAAATATGGCGACACGGGCGTATTTGTCCGGGGCAAATACTGGTACGACTTCGCGCTGCAAAACGAAGATCTGGAATTCGTTAACGTCAGCAATGACGGCCGCAAGGAAGGCGCCAAATCCTCTGGCGGGCAAATCCTCGACGCCTTCGTTTATCACAACTACGCCGTTGCCGATCAGCCGGGTTCCGTGCGTCTGGGCAAGCAGGTGGTGAGCTGGGGTGAAAGTACTTTCATCGGCGGCGGCATCAACTCGATCAACCCTATCGACGTGTCCGCATTCCGTCGTCCGGGTTCCGAAATCAAGGAAGGCCTGATTCCGGTCAACATGTTCTACGTGTCCCAGAGCCTGACCGAAAACCTGTCGGCTGAAGCGTTCTACCAGCTGGAATGGGACCAGACCGTCGTCGATAACTGCGGCACGTTTTTCTCTCAGCCTGACATCGTGGCCGATGGTTGCGATACCTACCTGCGCGTGCTGAACAAGCGCTCGACGATTCCAGCCATTGCGTTGGGTCCGTTGGCTGCCAACGGCGTTAACGTCAACGAGGAAGGTGTTCTGGTCCAGCGTGGCGGCGATCGTGATGCACGGGACAGCGGCCAGTGGGGCGCGTCCTTCAAGTACATGTTCGACCCGTTGGACACCGAGTTCGGTGCCTACTTCATGAACTATCACAGCCGTGCACCGATCTTCAGCGCCACCGGTGCGCCGCAATCGGTCTATAACACTGCTGCGTCGCTTCCAGGCCCGTTTGCCGCGCTTGCACCTTTGTTGGTAGCCGGTAACWCGCAGTACTTCATCGAATACCCTGAAGACATTCGTCTCTATGGCCTGAGCTTCTCCACCACCTTGTCGACGGGGACGGCGTGGAGCGGTGAAGTCAGCTACCGTCCGAACGCGCCGGTGCAGTTGAACTCCACCGACATTCTGTTCGCTGGCATTCGTCCTTTGGGCAACGGCAATACGAACAATCCTTTGACCAACGCTTCGTTGCTCTCCGCCGCACCAGGTACTGACCTTCATGGTTATCGCCGTAAAGAAGTGACCCAGTTCCAGAGCACCCTGACGCACTTCTTTGACCAAGTGATGGGCGCGAGCCGCCTGACCCTGGTCGGCGAAGTGGGCGTGACCCATGTCGGCGGCCTGGAAAGCACCTCGGACGTTCGTTATGGCCGCGATCCGGTCTACGGCCCAGGTTCGTTGCCAGCCTCAGGCGCTATCGATACTTGCGTGGCGCTCAACACCAGCACCATCAACGGTGCCGGCCCGGGCACTCCCACCAACAACCGCAGCCGCAACTGCGACAACGACGGCTTCACCACGGCGACTTCGTGGGGCTATCGCGGTCGTGCGATCTGGGACTACAACGACGTGTTCGCCGGTGTGAACCTCAAGCCGAACGTGGCCTGGTCCCACGACGTAAACGGTTACTCGCCAGGCCCTGGCGGTAACTTCGAGGAAGGTCGTAAAGCGGTGAGCCTGGGGGTCGATGCCGAATACCAGAACACCTACACCGCGAGCCTGGCTTACACCAACTTCTTTGACGGCAAATACACCACGGTAGATGACCGCGACTTCGTTGCGCTCAGCGTCGGCGTGAACTTCTAAGCGCTGTTTTTTCAGGACAAACACACATATGAAAATAACAAAGAGTCTGTTCCAAGCTGGTGTTCTGGGGCTTTCGCTGCTGGCAACCAGTGTGATGGCGGCAGTCCCTGCGGCCGAAGCCGACAAACTGGGCAAGAGCCTGACCCCGATGGGCGCCGAGATGGCGGGCAATGCCGACGGTTCGATTCCGGCCTGGAAGCCAATGGCGAAAAACATTGGAACGGTCGACAGCAAAGGATTCCTGTCCAACCCGTACGCCAGTGAAAAACCACTGTTCACTATCACGGCGCAAAACGTCGACCAGTACAAAAACAAACTCGCCCCGGGCCAGTACGCGATGTTCAAGCGCTACCCGGAAACCTACAAGATGCCGGTTTACACGTCCCATCGTGGCTCTACCGTGCCGGCTGAAGTGTTTGCCGCCATCAAGAAAAACGCCACCACGACCAAGCTGGTATCCGGCGGCAACGGCCTGGAAAACTTCGAAACCGCTATCCCGTTCCCGATTCCCCAGAGCGGCATTGAAGTCATCTGGAACCACATCACTCGCTATCGCGGTGGCAGTGTGACCCGTCTGGTGACCCAGGCCACGCCGCAGCCGAACGGCTCGTACAGCCTGGTGTACTTCCAGGATCAGTTCGTGTTCCGTGACAAGATGAAGGACTTCGATCAGGCGAACCCAGGCAACATCCTGTTCTACTTCAAACAAAAAGTGCTCGCGCCAGCACGTCTGGCCGGCGGTGTGCTGCTGGTGCACGAAACCCTCGACCARGTGAAGGARCCGCGYTCKGCSTGGGTCTACAACGCCGGTCAGCGTCGTGTGCGTCGTGCCCCACAAGTGTCCTATGACGGGCCGGGTACTGCGGCGGATGGCTTGCGTACCTCCGATAACCTGGACATGTACAACGGTGCGCCGGATCGCTACGACTGGAAGCTGGAAGGCAAGAAAGAGATGTACATTGCCTCTGACAGCTACAAGCTCGATTCGCCTACCCTCAAGTACGACGACATCATCAAGGCCGGCCACATCAACCAGGACCTGGCACGTTACGAGTTGCGCCGGGTCTGGCATATCGTGGCGACCTTGAAAGAAGGCCAGCGTCACATCTACGCCAAACGTGACTTCTACATCGACGAAGACACCTGGCAAGCCGCAGTGATCGATCACTACGACGGTCGTAATCAACTGTGGCGTGTGGCAGAAGCTCACGCCCAGGATTACTACAACGTTCAAGTGCCGTGGTACGCATTGGAAGCGCTGTACGACCTGCAATCGGGTCGCTACCTGGCGCTGGGTATGAAAAACGAAGAGAAGTCTGCGTATGACTTCGGCTTCACCGCTACCACCAGCGACTTCACACCGGCTGCACTGCGTCAGGACGGGGTTCGCTAACCTGTACTGAACAGCGCACGCCTCCTCGAAAAACGCCCCGACTGGTTCGGGGCGTTTTTTTTGGAAGTTCATAAAACTACAGGTAGCAGCAGCCTCGCAGACTCGGCAGCTGCTACGAGTCAAGTGTGGCTATCTGGATTGACTGCAGCGTCTGCTCGTAGACTTTTTGTAGCCATTTGTAGCAATTACCTTCATTCCCTATCCGTTTACCGCTAGTCTGCGGACATCTGCAACGCCGCCATCCGCAATTCAAACAAGAGCCGGCCATGACTGATCTGTCCCCACTCCCGGGCCCTGCAAGCGTTTCCATCGCGGCATTGGACGGGCGCTTTTTTCGGCCCCCGCTGCCCGACGGCCATGTGCTGCGGCCTCGTCTGTGCGAGCGCCTGAGTGCCGGCCTCGGTGGCAGGCTGTTGCTGGTCAGCGCACCTGCCGGGTTCGGCAAGAGCTCATTGGCGGTGGAGTTCTGTCAGGGGCTGCCGGCCCATTGGCAAAGTCTGTGGTTGGGGTTGAGTTCTCGAGACAGTGATCCGGGGCGTTTCCTTGAGCGGTTGCTCGAAGGTCTCCAGGACTATTTTCCGACACTGGGCAGTCAGGCACTGGGATTGCTGAAAATGCGCCAGCGTCATCAACCGTTCGCCTTTGAAGAATGGCTGGACGGGTTGCTGGACGAGCTGGCCATCTACCTGTCGCCGAGTACGCCTTTGCTATTGGTGCTTGATGACTATCATCTTGCACAAGGCCCGGTCCTCGATCGTTGCCTGCAATTTTTCCTCAATCATTTGCCCGATGGCTTGCTGGTCATGGTCACCAGTCGCCAGCGCCCGGACTGGCATCTGGCACGTCTGCGCTTGTCGCGCCAACTGCTCGAACTGCATGAGCAGGACCTTCGACTGACTCATGATGAAGCCCTCACGTTGCTGGATCGCCACAGCAGTTCCTTGCATGGCGAGGCGCTGGAAAATCTGATTCAGCGCAGTGAAGGCTGGGTCGCGGGTCTGCGATTCTGGTTGCTGGCGGCCTCCGAGGCCGGCAATGACGGTGCGTTGCCACAGTCGCTGCACGGTGGGGAAGGGCTGATCCGCGATTACTTGCTGGAAGAAGTCATCGATTGCCTGCCGGCCGAAGTGCAGCAATTTCTTTACGACACGGCGCCTCAGGAGCGTTTTTGCAGCGAGCTCTGCGACGCGGTTCGTGACGCCCATGACAGTGCCGAAATACTGCGTTTCCTTCAGGCACACCAGGTATTCCTGGTGCCGCTGGACGAGCACGGCCACTGGTATCGCTATCACCATCTGTTTTCCGATTTGCTACGCACTCGGCCCACCGCTCACACGATAGTGCCGGCCGCCAGCCTGCATTTGCGTGCCTGTCGCTGGTTCAATGCACAGGGGTTGCTCGACGAAGCGGTGGAGCAGGCATTGCGTGCCGGGCATCTGGACGTTGCGGCGAACCTGGTGCAAAACCTCTCGGAAGAACAATTGCTGGCCGAGCAGAACGCCGGCATGTTGCTGCGCTGGAAAATGGACTTGCCCGACAGCTTGCTGATCAGCACACCCAGGCTGATCGTGCTCTACAGCTGGGCGCTGGGGATGGCCTGTCAACTGGATGCGGCGGAGGAATTGGCAGCCCACTTGAGCCGCTTCCTGCCGGCCCCTTCGGCCACCGCGCAGAAGTCGATGCTCGCGCAATGGCTGGCCCTGAGGGGCATCATCGCCCGGGGGCGTGGTAACCGCGAGCAGACGCTTCTCTATTGCACTGAAGCGCTGCAGAGCCTGCCGGCCAAACGTTACGGGCAACGTCYGATGTGCCTCTCGACCCTGTCCAACCTGGCCATCGCCGACGGCGACTTGTGGCGTGCGCGCAGTTTGAACCGTGAGTCGCTGGAATTGGCGCAGCGAGTTGGTAATCCATTGTTTGAAGCACTGGCCCATTACGACCGCGCCCGGGTATTGCAGGCACGCGGGGAAATCCTGCGCTCGTTGCAAGAGGTTCGTCAGGGGTTGCAACGCCTGCAAGGGTTATCCGCGCAACGACTTTACGCCATACGCGCTCGCCTGACGTTGTATGAGGGGCTCTTGCTGGCCTTGCGTCTGCAACCACAAGCTGCGCGGGCACGTTTGCAAACCGGTTTGAGTGAGGCTCGGGCCTGTCGCGATATCAGCGTATTGATCGGCCATTGCGTGATCGCCAGGCTTGAGGGTAACAGCGGCGAGTTCGCCAACGCCTTCGCAGAACTGGCCGAAGCCGAGCGCCTGATGCACATCTGGGACGTGCCCCCCATTTACTATCTGGCGATGATTACCATGGTCAAATGCGAGCTCTGGCTGGCCCAGGGCCGCACCGACCTGGCCGAAGCCTGGCTTTCCCGCTTGGGGCAGACCTATAACGGCGAACACCCGGCAGCACCGCCGGAATTCCATCCACAGCTGCCGTTGCATATCGAATTGCAACAAGCCTTGCTGGAGGTCATTCAGGGGCAGCCAATGCTGGCCGAAGGCCGATTGAATACGCTGTTTGAACATGGGCAGCAAACGGGGCGGCAGATGCTCAGTGCCATGGCGCTGACTCAGAAAGTGGCCTTGTTACTCGTCAGTGGCCGCGAGCCCGAAGCCCGCAAGGTGCTGGCACAGGCATTGGAAGCGTCGACCGGCGGCGCCTTGCAACCGTTCGACGGGTTGCTGGCTGAACATCCGGACTGGTTACGCGGGCAACTGCAACTGGTTGCTCCGACGGCTGTTTCGCAGAGTCTCGTAGAACAACTGCCGGTCCTGATCACTCGCCCGGTATTGGAGCCGTGTTCGGGGGCAGAGCAGCTCAGCGCGCGTGAACTGGCGGTCCTGCAACTGATAGCCCAAGGTTGCTCGAACCAGCAAATCAGCGATCAACTGTTCATTTCGTTGCACACGGTCAAGACCCACGCCAGCCACATCAACAGCAAGCTCGGGGTTGAGCGGCGCACGCAGGCGGTGGCACGGGCGAAAGAATTGGGAATGCTGAGATAGTATTTTCAAGATTGGCCTGGCGCTGAAAAGCTTGCTGCAGTTTTGTGCCAGAATTGCCCATCTCTGATATTCGAGCTTGTCCCGATGACCCAGCAACCCAGCCTTATTCGCGAAACTTTCCCCGTCGGCCCTTTGCAGTGCAACTGCACCATCATCGGCGACCCGATCAGCAAAAAAGCGATCGTGGTCGATCCGGGCGGCAATCATGAATTGATTCTGGCGCGCCTCGATGCCCTGGGCTTGAAGGTGGTCAGTATCATTCATACCCATGCGCACCTGGATCACTTCCTGGCCTCCGGCCGGTTGAAGGAGAAAACCGGCGCTACCCTGCACCTGCACAAAGAGGATCAGTTCCTCTGGGACAATCTGGAGATGCAATGCCAGATGTTCGGTGTGCCTTACACGCCCGTGCCACCGCCGGATCGCTGGTTGGCCGATGACGAAGAACTGGCCTGCGGTTGCGGGGTGGCGTTGCACACGCCGGGTCATACACCGGGTTCCATGAGCTTCTGGTTTTCAGAGGCCAAGCTGCTGATTGCCGGTGACACGTTGTTTCGACGTGGAGTAGGGCGCACGGATTTGTGGGGCGGCGATCAGGCGACCATCGTGCGGTCGATCAAGCAGCGGCTGTATACGCTCGACGAAGAGGCGACCGTGGTCACCGGGCATGGTCCGGACACGCGTTTGGGCGATGAAATGCGCGAGAACCCGTTTGTGYGGGCTTGATTTGTAACACGTTTTTAACGTGGGGAATTTTTGACTTGTGCGATGATCCAACCCCCGCGAAGGTCCAATGCTGAAGTCCGTTGCAYCACCGAATGCAAAATAGTAGGAGCTCTTAATGTTCACCACGCGTCGCTTGATAATTGTCGCTACCGCAGTCGCCTTGCTGTCTGGCTGTGCCGCACCTGGCCCTTACGATAACCAGGACCAAGCTAATGGCGGCTCTCAAGGTATGAGCAAAACCGCTAAATATGGCGGTCTCGGTGCTTTGGCCGGTGCTGTGGCGGGTGCCGCCATTAACCATGATAACCGTGGCAAAGGCGCGCTGATCGGCGCAGCAGTCGTGGGTGCTTCTGCCGCTGGTTACGGCTACTACGCCGACCAGCAAGAGAAGAAATTGCGTGCCAGCATGGCCAACACCGGCGTTGAAGTGCAGCGCCAGGGCGATCAGATCAAACTGATCATGCCAGGCAACATCACGTTCGCTACCGATTCGGCGAACATCGCTTCAGGCTTCTATCAGCCGTTGAACAACCTGGCGGGCTCGCTCAAGGAGTTCAACCAGAACCAGATCGAAATCGTTGGTTACACCGACAGCACCGGCAGCCGCCAGCACAACATGGACCTGTCCCAGCGTCGTGCGCAGAGCGTGGCGACGTACCTGACTTCGCAAGGTGTGAGCGGTGCCAACCTCTCGGCTCGCGGTGCCGGCCCGGATAGCCCGATTGCCAGCAACGCTGATGCCAATGGTCGGGCACAGAACCGTCGAGTTGAAGTCAACTTGAAAGCGATCCCCGGTCAGCAGTATCCTCAGTAATAACAGTTTTACCTTTACCAACCTGACTGAACCCCAGGCGTAAAAAAAGAGCCCGCCCGATCCTTAACAGATCGGGCGGGCTTTTTTGTGTCTGTGGGAGAGAGACCGGCTTGCCGGCGATAGGGCCAGAACTGACATAACAATAAAAAAGCCCCCGGACAATCACTCATCCGAGGGCTTTTTGTACTGCGCGAAACCTGATTACTTCTTCAGGCCGTAATGCTCGTCCAGCATGCCCGGCGCGTTCGGGGTCTTGGGGGCGTAGTCGCGAGGAGGCTCCTGATTGCGCGGTGGCGTCAGGCGTTCGCGTGGGGCCACTGTCGCATCGGCGTGCAGGGAGGYCAGCAAGCGTTGGCGCGTCTGCTCGTCCAGGGCCAGACGGTTGGCACCCTCGGCGAGGTGATCCTGCACTTCCTGATAGCTCTGAGTCAGTTTTTTGACCAGGTTTGCAGTGCTGTTGAAGTGGGTGACCACCTCGTTCTGATAACTGTCGAAACGTTCCTGAATGTCATCCAACTGACGTTGCGTGCTGCTGGGCGCGGCGTTCGGCACCAGGCGAGCGATCAGGAATCCAATGGCGACACCCACAACCAGGGCAAGAGTCGGTAACAACCAAACTAAGAGCGAGTGTTCCACGAGTCCTTCCTCTATAAACGGCTTTGCTTTACGTTAACGGCTCGAACCTGCGCTGTATACCGCGATTCACTCGCAATAGATTGGCACAGACAATTTGCTAGACGAGTCGACCCGATTAGAGGTCACGGAGTTCCTTACTTGCTTATGCGCGAAACCCCTGTAGTGATTGATGGCCCGGTCGGCCATTTGGAAGCTTTGTATCTGGATAATGAGCAGCCCCACGGTATTGCGCTCATCTGCCATCCGAACCCGGTGCAGGGCGGCACCATGCTCAACAAAGTCGTCTCGACCCTGCAGCGCACTGCGCGCGACGCCGGTTTGATTACCCTGCGGTTCAACTACCGTGGCGTCGGTGCCAGTGAAGGCTCGCACGACATGGGCACCGGTGAAGTCGACGATGCTCAAGCCGTCGCCGAATGGCTGCGGGCCAAACACCCGGACCTGCCACTGACCCTGTTGGGTTTCTCCTTCGGCGGTTTTGTTGCAGCAAGTCTCGGCGGACGCCTGGAAGCCAAGGGCGAACAACTGAAACATTTGTTCATGGTCGCACCGGCGGTCATGCGCCTGGGCGATCAGGAGCAACTGTCACAGCAGGGCGAGTTGACCCTGATCCAGCCGGAAACCGACGAAGTGATCAATCCGCAGTTGGTTTACGACTGGTCCGAAAAACTCGAGCGCCCCCATGAGCTGCTGAAAGTGGCAGAATGCGGACACTTTTTTCATGGCAAGCTGACCGATCTCAAGGATCTGATCCTGCCGCGTCTTTCGAATTGATTGCAGTCTGACAAGCGATAACCCATGACGACTCGTACCCGTATCCTCACCGGCATCACCACCACCGGCACGCCACACCTGGGCAACTACGCCGGCGCCATCCGCCCGGCGATCGTCGCCAGCCGTGACAGCAATGCCGATTCGTTCTACTTCCTGGCCGACTACCACGCCCTGATCAAATGCGATGACCCGCTGCGCATTCAGCGCTCGCGTCTGGAAATCGCCGCGACCTGGCTGGCCGGTGGCCTGGACGTGGATCGCGTGACGTTCTACCGCCAGTCCGACATCCCGGAAATCCCCGAGCTCACCTGGCTGCTGACCTGCGTCGCCGCCAAGGGGCTGCTCAATCGCGCACACGCCTACAAGGCCTCGGTGGACAAGAACGTCGAGACCGGCGAAGATCCGGATGCCGGCATCACCATGGGCTTGTACAGCTACCCGGTGTTGATGGCCGCAGACATTCTGATGTTCAACGCGCACAAGGTGCCGGTCGGTCGCGACCAGATCCAGCACGTGGAAATGGCCCGCGACATCGGTCAGCGCTTCAACCACTTGTTTGGTCAGGGCAAAGAGTTCTTCACCATGCCTGAGGCATTGATCGAAGAAAGCGTTGCCACGCTGCCAGGCCTTGACGGTCGCAAGATGTCGAAGAGCTACGACAACACCATCCCGTTGTTCAGCAGCGCCAAAGAGATGAAAGACGCGATTTCGCGGATCGTCACCGATTCGCGCGCGCCGGGCGAAGCCAAGGACCCGGACAATTCGCACCTGTTCACACTGTTTCAAGCGTTCGCTACGCCGGCGCAATCCGACGAGTTCCGCAGCGAGTTGTTGCAGGGCCTGGGCTGGGGTGAGGCGAAGAATCGCCTGTTCCAATTGCTGGACAGCGAGTTGGGCGAATCCCGCGAGCGTTATTACCAGCTGATCGAACGTCCGGCCGACCTGGAAGACATGCTGCAAATCGGCGCCAAAAAAGCCCGTGCCGTAGCGACGCCGTTCTTGAACGAACTGCGTGAAGCGGTCGGCCTGCGTTCTTTCGTGGCGCAGACTCAAGTCGCCGCCACCACCAAGAAAAAAGCCGCGAAAGCAGCACGTTTCGTCAGCTTCCGTGAAGACGACGGCAGCTTCCGCTTCCGTCTGCTGGCGGCCGATGGCGAGCAACTGCTGCTGTCGCGTAACTTCGCCGACGGCAAAACCGCCGGGCAAGTGACCAAACAACTGCAAGCGGGCCAGCCTCTGGACGTGCGCAGTGAAGACCTGAGCTTCAATGTCTGGCTCGAAGGCGAGTGTGTCGCAGACAGTCCGGCATTCGCCGACAGCGCGGCTCGCGACGTCGCCATAGACGCCCTGCGCGTTGCGCTGACGCCGGTTCAGGAATAAATCAGCGGCTCGGCCCGACCAAGGGCTGATTGCCATTCCCCGGGGCCGTCGCTACAGTGACGGCCCGTTTTTGTTGCCTTGCTAACGAATTATGACGCCCCTAGAACGATATCAAGCTGATCTGAAGCGCCCGGAATTTTTCCATGATGCTGCGCAGGAAACTGCTGTGCGCCATTTGCAGCGCCTGTACGACGATCTGGTCGCGGCCTCGCAGAACAAGCCGGGCCTGCTCGGCAAACTGTTTGGCAAGAAAGAGCAGGCGCCGGTCAAGGGCCTGTACTTCTGGGGTGGCGTGGGTCGCGGCAAGACTTACCTGGTCGACACCTTCTTCGAAGCACTGCCGTTCAAGGAAAAGACCCGAACTCACTTCCACCGCTTCATGAAGCGCGTGCACGAAGAAATGAAAACCCTCGGCGGCGAGAAAAACCCGCTGACCATCATCGCCAAGCGTTTCTCTGACGAGTCGCGAGTGATTTGCTTCGATGAGTTCTTCGTCTCCGACATCACCGATGCCATGATCCTCGGCACGCTGATGGAAGAGCTGTTCAAGAATGGCGTGACCCTGGTAGCGACCTCGAACATCGTGCCGGACGGTCTGTACAAGGACGGCCTGCAACGCGCGCGCTTCCTGCCGGCCATCGCGCTGATCAAGCAGAACACCGACATCGTCAACGTCGACAGTGGCGTCGATTACCGCCTGCGTCATCTTGAGCAAGCGGAGCTGTTCCACTTTCCGCTGGACGCCGCCGCTCAGGACAGCTTGCGAAAGAGCTTCCGTGCGCTGACGCCGGAATGCACGGCCGCGGTCGAGAACGACGTGCTGATGATCGAGAATCGCGCAATCCGCGCCGTACGCACGTGCGATGACGTGGCCTGGTTCGACTTCCGCGAACTGTGCGATGGCCCGCGTAGCCAGAACGATTACATCGAACTGGGCAAGATCTTCCACGCCGTGTTGCTCAGCGATGTCGAGCAGATGAGCGTCACCACAGACGACATCGCCCGTCGCTTTATCAACATGGTCGACGAGTTTTACGACCGTAACGTCAAACTGATCATTTCTGCCGAAGTTGAGCTCAAAGACCTCTACACCGGCGGCCGCCTGAACTTCGAGTTCCAGCGCACGCTCAGCCGTCTTCTGGAAATGCAATCTCACGAATTCCTGGCGCGGGCGCATAAGCCATAAGCCATAAGCCATAAGCGTTTCAAAAAAGTCGAACGTTTCGGATGTCTAGTCCTGGAGCAGGTGTAAACCTTATTCAGGACGCGACAGACAAATAAAAAAGGCCTGCAAATGCGGGCCTTTTTTTATGCGTATATTTGTCAGTTTTGAACGAGAAAACCCGCCAGCTCATCTTGTCGCTGGCAGCCGACGAGCAGCCACAGCAGGATTCTGGCTTTGCGTGGACAGAGAAATCCAGCCATCGATGCGCCTTTACTGATCAGGTCCATCTCGCTGCCAATAAATCCGTAGGTTGATTGAGCCGTGGAGCCGGAACCTGTTCGGGTGGCAACGATGACAGGGATTTTTCTGGCGATGGTTTCAATTACATCTGCCCAGCTTGCGCCAACGTGTCCTGCACCGAAACCCGCAATCACCAGCCCGTCGTAACCCAGTTCGAGGATGTTCTCGATTAACAGGGTATCGGCGCAAAGCGACGCTTCCAGCAGGGCAATCTTCTGTGTGGACAGCTGTGGCAGCGGCAAGACCCTGCGCCGGACTGGCAGGCGCAGAAAGTTGACGGTGTTTTCCATTACCATGCCGGCAGGACCAACGATGGGGGAAGAAAACGCCTGCAATGCCAATGAATCGGTTTTGCGGACGGCGTTCGCTGAATGAATCTGTCCGTTCATCACTACGTGAACGCCTCGTTGACGGCTGCTTTCAGCCAGTGCAACCCTGCAAGCATCCAGCAGATTTGCCGGACCATCGGCCCCTGCCTGGGCTGCCGAACGCATGGCGCCGGTCAGGACCAACGGCTCATCGTGATCCCACAAATAGTCGAAAAATGTGGCTGTTTCTTCGAGGGTGTCCGTGCCTTGAGTGATGACAATACCCACCGCACCTTGCCTGATTTGAACATTCGCCCAGGAAAGGGCACTCAGCAAAAAGTCGAAATCCAGTGAGGCACTGGGCAACAGTCCGAGCGTTTCTACGGTGACTCTTGCCAAGGTCGCCAACTCTGGCACCGAGGCCAGCAGGGTTTCGCCGCTGACGGTCGGGATTACCCCTTCGCCAGCGTTCCTGGCTTGCATGCTCAAGGTGCCGCCGAGCGCTGCAATGGCCAGTTTGGGCAGGTCCATGTGATACCTCATTAGCTTGTGATGAGAGGTGGCTGTACCCGGACTTGAGTCCGTGATACAGCCCGGTCGCAACGTTCGTCAGCTGGCTACCAGCAGTCCAATAAACGGAATGATCAGCAACGTGCTGATAGCCATCGCCAGTACATTGCCGATGAAACTGTGCATGTAGGCCGGCAACCGCTTGGCAATCGCGCATGCCAATGGTGGTGCAATCAATGCCCCCAGCAGGGCGCTTGAGGCGATGACCTGCCAGCTACCGCCGTACGTCAGAACGGCCGCTGGTACGACTGACACCAACGGTACGTAGGTGGGATACCAGCCGCGCAATATCCATTGCTGACGCCAGATCACTACTCCTAACGCCGAGGTCAACGCTTGCGCGGCGATCAGTTGGGGCAGCAAGCCAGTGCCATACACCGGGCTGGTGGGGTTCAAGGTGTAAGCCATCAAGGCGCCCGCTATCAAACCGAGACTGGCCCATTCATTGCCAAAGAACGGCGCTTCCGAAAAGTCGGCCAACACCCGGCGCAGGCTCCACACGACACCATAATCGGGCGTTTTGGTAATTGCGGGTACGGGCACAGGGGGGGACGGTTTCTTGGGTGGGTCGGACTTCACCAGGTTCGGCAGGTAATGACAGAGCAGAAAAGCACCGACGCTGGCGAACGCCATGCCCGTGACATTGCCAATCACCGCCGGCAATCCGAGGGGGAGGCAGACGTAATTGACGATCAACAAGCACATCGGAGTGACGAACACGGCGCCCATGATTGCGCCATTGATTGTGACCTTCCAGCCGCCGCCAAACATTAGCACCATCGCCGCCGGCAACGAAACAAAGGCGGCAAACGTGGGTTGCCAACTGGTGGCCGTGACCGTCCAGCCCCACAGAAGGTTGCTCAACAACAGGCCCAGCAACGAGCTGGTGACGAGCCACGGCCATAATCCGCTGCCGTAGCAAATGGTAAAACCTTGCCAGGCTTTTCCCGTTCGATTCGCCCAGTAAGCAAGGTAGGCGCCTGCAAGCAACCCGATCGAAGCGAACTCATGTTTGTAGAACGCCACCTCGCTGATGTCTCCCAAGATCCAACGCAGCCAGGCACTGGGCTCCGGGAGGCTCGACACCATGTGACTGTAGTCTGGCCAATGGGCTGACCAGGATGTCCGGTAGGTGAATGAGAGCCAGATGATCAACAGAGTCGTGCTGAGCATCAGCCAGATGATCGCCATATCCAGCCGCGACCTGGCGGCAAGCCGGTTTTGCGGTTTTTCGTTTGTGGATTCCATCAGTCATTCCCCCTTATCAGCGCGGCAGACAAGGGTGCTGGGTGTAACCGAGCATTTGATCGTAGAGATCGGTTCGACGATCGCGATGCAAATCGTTCAGGTTGTTCCAGATGGGCGCGCTGCGCGAACTGGTCAGGTCGATGTCGGCAAACAGGATTTCCTGCTTGTCCGCTGAGGCCACCTGGCCAATCGGCCAGCCGTTGGTGCCCGCGATTAGCGAGCAGCCCAGGTAACGTGCACCTCGCTCTTCGCCGATCCGGCTCGCCGCTGCAATAAACACATTGTTGACGTGAGCCGCCGTCATTGTCAGGTACGACGCCATGCACTTGCCGGCGTCATCGAACAGGGGCGGCGGGGTCCAGACCCAATTGTTCAGGCTGCAAATAATGTCGGCGCCTTGCTGGCTCAAAATGCGTGGTACCTCCGGGAACCAGATATCCCAGCAGATCAACAACCCTATGCGACCGATTGGGGTGTCGAAAACCGGAAAGCCCAGATCGCCCGGCGTGAACCACAATTTTTCCAGATTCCATAAATGTACTTTTCGGTACTTGCCGATGAAGCCGTCAGGCCCAACAAGAACGCCGGTGTTGAACAGCTGCATACCGTCGCGCTCCGTCAAACCGGCGACCAGATAAACCTTGTGCTGGCGGGCAAAGTCCATCCAGCTCTGCACGCTCGGACCGCTGGGAACAGCCTCCGAATGCTCGAACGCATCCTGCCGGGTTTTGAAGAAGTAACCTGTGCTTGAAAGCTCGGGCAGGACGATGAGATTCGCACCGTCATTTGCCGCTTCCAGCGCTAATTCCAGGCTGTTACGCAGATTTGCTTCGCGATTTTGCATTCCGACTTGTGGGTCGAATTGCACGACTGCTACACGAACAGGGCTTGTTGGCTCGCTCATTTCGATGACCTCTTATTATTGTTATTCACGCTGTTTAATTGCGTGCTCATAAGAGTCGAATCGGCGAAAACGTGTAAGTCAGCTACTTCCGTTTGGGGTGTAGTCCGTTTCCCAAGATGACTGCGCGGGGCACTTGGTTTGTGGGGAGAGGCAGAGCCAATGCACGCCGTGCATGGCTCCGGAGGGGGGAGTGATCAGGTTCCGGCGTTATAGTGCGGGTAGTCACTCATGGAAAAACCGCCATGAAAGGACGCTGCGGTTTTGTTGCAAATATGGATGACCGCATCGATAGCGCCCCGAAAGCACGGCTCGGTCCAGCCAGCATCGACTGAAAATGACTCCCCGGAAAAATAAAGACCTGAGACATGCGCGAAGTCCCGGTTGTAGTTCATCAGGCTGATGGCGTCGTAGTAAGTGCCGGGTCGATATAATTTTGCACAGCCCAATGCGTTTTTATCGGTCATCCAGCGTTGAACCACGGCTTTATCAAGGGCAATGTAGGGAGAGATTTTCTCCTGGATATTGGCGGAATTCATGAGGATCCGGTCCAACTCTTTGGCGCACTTGTGCACCAATTCCTTGTCGGTGAATGAGGCCAGTTTGGTGGCGTCATCTTCCCATGTGTAACTTAAAAGGATGCAGTCGTAATTATAGTTATCGTTGTAACGATAGGTGTAGACGTCGTGAATGAAACTGTCAGTGACGATGGCTTGCGGGATTTTACTGTTTTTTGAAAGAAAGGATTTTTTTAACGGTGCGAAGACTTTACAACTGGTTTCCCAGTGCGCGGTTTTATAGGCATTGATCGTCTCGAACGGCAGCATCTGGGGTGTGAAGTTCTCAAGCTTGATGCGAGTTTCTATCAGCCAGGAGGGAAGGGTCATGATGACCGAATCAAAGTCATCGAAGTGCTCCTGGATTTGCTCGGGTTGGCTGTGTTTCCAGTTGTAGTAGACACGAGTTTTCTGGTTGGTCAGTTTTTTGRGTTTTGTAACGGATGAGTCCATGAGCAAACCATTGTTTCTTTCCCGGCAGTGTTCGTAGAAGGACTTTCCGGTTTCGTCGGTTTTCATGAACAGCAGGCATTCGTCCAGTGCTGCGAGTCCAATGTAGCGGGGCCTGTCGAAACTCAGCCCCATCGAGTCAAAAACGGCTTCGTTGTTCAGACAGGGTGAATCCAGCGGAACGCCAATTGAGTCGACCCGACCATGGATCAGTTGTAGCTGGCTGCTGAATCCAAAAATGGCAGTGCGCAGGGGATAAAGGGAGCAGACATCGTAAAAGGCACCCCAACTACCGTCGCCGATGCCAATGGCATAGAAGATCGCGGACTCCTGCGCGGACATTCCCATTCCGCCAAAGTCCCCCGGTGAGCGTTCATCCCAAGCTTGCAGGGTGGGCATGCTGACCAGATCGCGAAACGAAACGCTCTCGTATTTTTCGACGATTGCAGCCCACATGACTTCCCATGCCTGACTGGCGTAAACCTCTGCAACGTGCCGGGTCATGCGATCGGCAAAGGCCTTCCACTTTGCATAAACCTTTTGCAGTTCTTCACCGGGAGGTGGTGTCTGGCCATCCTCATTTTTCCAGATCAGCATCTGCGGAGTCGGTCCGCCGCCCATGCTGCCCTCTCGCAGATAGATCCCGGTCGAAGTGACCCACTGGCTTCCGGGATTGGCAAAATCTGAAAACGCCAGGTCGAACGCCTTGGCGTAGTAAGCCATCAGTGACCGGCCCTCTGTCGGTGGCTCGTCCGCCCGATTAAAGAAGGGCATGCGCATGGCCCCCATTTCAAACGGTGTATGACTCTTCGAAGAGTTCGGGCTTCCAGGGATGGTCAGGTGTCTGCCGCCTATGCGCATGGATTGTTCTATGAGGGTGATTTGGGTAAAACCGCAGCGATACAGTTCTCTGGCGGCCGTCAGTCCGGTTACGCCGGCGCCAATAATGCAAATTTTATGGTGCGGGTCAGTTGCCTTGGCGATGCCGTTTTCCTGTTCAACCAATGTTCGATAGTCGAAGCACAAATCGGGTGGGTTTGGAAAGCGAGTCGCCCATTTGTTTTCAGTCGAACGCTTTGCCCGAACGGCCTTGGCGGCGAATGACGGGTAGTTGTAGCTTGATCCGATAGTCACTGTTGATCTTCCCTGATGTGATTGGCAGGGAAAGATTTTGGCGTTTTTCGTGGGCAGTGTATGTGAGCAGAATGGAGTTCTGCGCTGCTCTGTATTCCCGATTTGGTGTGGGAAAAAGATAATCAAAAGCCGCTGATACTTGTAGGCGCGGGCTTGCTAGCGACTGCATCGACACGGTGCAACAGGCGTCCGTGTCATCGTTTATCGCCAGCAAGCGGTGCTCCTTCTGGAGGCGCGTTTCCCTTAAGCTGCTTGCTGAAACTGCTGTCGATACTGGTTTGGCGATAGCTCGGTGTGTTGACGGAACAGCCGCGCAAAGAAACTCGCATCGTCGTAACCGACCTCATAACTGATGGTCTTGATGCTCTTGCGGCTGCCGGACAGCAGGCCCTTGGCGGTTTCGATGCGCAGTCGTTGCAAGTAATGCAGCGGCTTGTCGCCAGTGGCGGTCTGGAAGCGGCGCATGAAGTTGCGGATGCTCATGCCGTGTTCGCGGGCCACGTCTTCGAAGCGGAATTTGTCGGCGAAATGCTCTTCGAGCCAGTGCTGGATCTGCAGGATGATCACATCCTGGTGCAGTTTCTGGCCGCCAAAACCAATGCGACCCGGGGAATAGCTGCGCTGTACTTCGTAGAGGATATCCCGCGCCACGGCTTGCGAAACATTGGCGCCGCAGAAACGCTCGATCAGGTAGACGTAAAGGTCGCAGGCCGACGTCGTGCCGCCTGCGCAATACAGGTTGTCGGCGTCGGTCAGGTGTTTGTCCTGTTTGAGGTGAACCTGTGGGAAGCGCTCAGCGAAGGCGTTGAAGAAACGCCAGTAAGTGGTCGCTTCCTTGCCATCGAGCAGGCCCGCCTCTGCGAGCCAGAACACCCCGGTCGCTTCGCCACACAACACCGCGCCGCGGGCATGTTGATCGCGCAACCATGGCAGGACCTGTGGATAACGTTTGCAGAGCGTGTCGAAGTCATCCCAGAAGGCCGGGAGGATGATGATGTCGGTGTTTTCCAGGCCACCGTCTACGGGAATGACGACATCGCTGAAGCTATTCACCGGTTTGCCATCGGGACTGACCAGTCGAATTTCGAACGACGGTGTCAGGCCTTGGCCCAGTTGTTTGCCATGGCGCAGGCTGGCCATATGAAAAAAATCTTTGGCTTGCAGGAGGGTGGACGCGAAAACCCGGTCAATCGCCAGGATGCTGACGCGCCGCAGGGGCGTGGAGACTTGCTTAGACATAATTCAACTTTATTTTTATAGGAGAAAGTGGTCATCAAACGGCTGGATCGTCTTATTTTTTGTCTGATGTGTCCAGTGTCCTGTGTCGAATGCGGGGCTTAGTCTCTGAAGATCAACTCCTCTAACAATAACGACAGGTGCCGCATGATCCCCAGAACCTTGTTCAGCTCCGAGCACGAACTTTTCCGCGACAGCGTGCGAACGTTCCTCGAAAAAGAGGCGGTGCCGTTCCATGGGCAATGGGAAAAACAAGGCTATATCGACCGCAAACTCTGGAACAAGGCGGGGGAGGCGGGGATGCTGTGTTCGCATCTGCCGGAGGAATACGGCGGGCTGGGGGCGGACTTTTTGTACAGCGCGGTAGTGATCGAAGAGGTCGGGCGCCTAGGGCTCACCGGGATCGGTTTTTCCCTGCATTCGGACATCGTGGCGCCGTATATCCTGCATTACGGCAGTGAAACGCTTAAGCACAAGTACTTGCCGAAACTGGTGTCCGGCGAAATGGTCACGGCGATCGCCATGACCGAGCCGGGGGCGGGCTCCGATTTGCAAGGGGTGAAGACCACTGCGGTATTGGATGGCGACGAGTATGTCATCAACGGTTCGAAGACCTTCATCACCAACGGCTTTCTGGCTGACCTGGTGATTGTCGTCGCCAAGACCGATCCAAAGGCCGGCGCCAAGGGCACCAGCCTGTTTCTGGTGGAAGCCGGTACGCCGGGTTTCGACAAGGGCCAGCGTCTGGAAAAGGTTGGAATGAAGGCGCAGGACACTTCGGAGCTGTTCTTCCAGGACGTTCGCGTTCCCAAGGAAAACCTCCTGGGGCAGGCCKGGATGGGCTTCGCTTACCTGATGCAGGAATTGCCGCAAGAGCGGCTCACCGTGGCCATTGGTGGGCTTGCGTCGGCGGAAGCGGCGTTGCAATGGACGCTGGACTACACCCGCGAGCGCAAGGCGTTTGGCAAGGCGATTGCTGACTTCCAGAACACCCGTTTCAAACTGGCGGAGATGGCGACCGAGATCCAGATCGGCCGGGTTTTCGTCGATCGCTGCCTGGAACTGCACCTGCAAGGCAAGCTGGATGTGCCGACGGCGGCGATGGCCAAGTATTGGGGCACGGACCTCCAATGCAAAGTGCTCGACGAATGCGTGCAGTTGCATGGCGGCTACGGCTTTATGTGGGAATACCCGATTGCCCGGGCGTGGGCGGATGCGCGGGTGCAACGGATTTATGCCGGCACCAACGAAATCATGAAGGAGATTATTGCGCGGTCGCTTTGATGCAGTGGTGAGCTTGAGACCGCTATCGCGGGCAAGCCACGCTCCCACAGGAGATCATCTAACCCTGTGGGAGCGTGGCTTGCCCGCGATTGGGTTTATGAGTCCATCAAGGTGCAGGGTTCGGGTGATCCTTGTGAATCGCCTCAATCCCTTCCAGCACTTCGTCCGAAAGTTTCAGCTCGAAGCTGGCAATGTTGCTGTCCAGTTGCTCAAGCGTCGTTGCGCCAATGATGTTGCTGGTGACGAACGGCTGCTGATTCACGAATGCCAACGCCATCTGCGCCGGGTCCAGGCCGTGTTCACGGGCCAGTGCCACGTAACGGCTGCACGCGGCTTCCGATTGTGGATTGAAATAGCGGCTGAAGCGGCTGTAGAGGCTCAGGCGGCCTTTCGGCGGGCGCGCGCCACCTTCGTACTTGCCTGACAGGAAGCCGAACGCCAGCGGCGAGTAAGCGAGCAAGCCGCATTGTTCACGAATGGCAATCTCTGCCAGGCCGACCTCGAAGCTGCGGTTGAGCAGGTTGTACGGGTTCTGGATCGACACTGCGCGCGGCCAGCCCCGAGCTTCGGCCAGGGCGAGGAAGCGCATGGTGCCCCATGGCGTTTCATTGGACAGGCCGATGTGGCGGATCTTGCCGGCCTTGACCTGTTCGTCCAGTGCTTCGAGGGTGTCTTCCAGCGGCGTGAGGTTGGCTTCGCTCTTGTGCTTGTAGCCCAGTTGGCCGAAGAAATTGGTGCTGCGCTCCGGCCAATGCAATTGGTAAAGGTCGATGTAATCGGTTTGCAGGCGTTTGAGGCTGGCGTCCACGGCTTCAGTGATGTGCTGGCGGTTGTGGCGCAGGTTTTTGTCGCGGATGTAGTCGATGGTGTTACCGGGGCCGGCGATCTTGCTGGCGAGGATCCAGTCGGCGCGATCGCCGCGACTTTTGAAGTAATTGCCGATGTAGCGCTCGGTCGTGGCGTAGGTATCGGCCTTGGGCGGCACCGGGTACATCTCGGCGGTATCGATGAAATTGATCCCGGCACCTTTGGCTCGTTCAATCTGGGCGAAGGCTTCTGCTTCGCTGTTTTGCTCGCCCCACGTCATGGTTCCGAGGCAGATAGCGCTCACGTTCAGATCGGTTCGGCCTAGCTGTCGATAATCCATCAGGTGCTCCTTGGGCAAAACAATCATAAAAGCAGGTTGAAATATTTTTCGCAATCTGCATAATTGCGCACCTCTTTCTGCAGTGGAAGTGATGCGCCGCCGCCGAAGAATCTTGCCGTTGAACGGACGCGCCGACCCGAGCCCCCGAAAGCGTCTGTATCCGGCTGCCTTTGACTTGTCAAAGTACGCACTATTCAGTAAGATCCGCCGTCTAATTTACAGGGCGGCCCCTGAGGCTATAAAGAATGAAAACTTTTACTGCTAAACCGGAAACAGTACAGCGCGACTGGTTTGTCGTCGACGCTGCAGGTCAGACCCTGGGTCGTCTGGCCACCGAAATCGCGAGCCGTCTGCGTGGCAAGCATAAAGCTGAGTACACTCCTCACGTTGACACCGGCGATTACATCGTCGTTATCAATGCCGAGCAGATTCGTGTAACCGGTGCTAAAACCACCGACAAAATCTACTACTCCCACTCCGGTTTCCCGGGCGGCATCAAGTCGATCAACTTTGAAAAGCTGATCGCCAAAGCCCCTGAGCGCGTGATCGAGACCGCGGTCAAAGGCATGCTGCCTAAGAACCCGCTGGGTCGCGACATGTATCGTAAGCTGAAAGTCTATGCGGGCGCTGTACACCCTCATACTGCTCAGCAGCCCCAAGAACTGAAGTTTTAACGGAATAGTTCATTATGTCGGCGACTCAAAATTACGGCACTGGCCGTCGCAAGACCGCAACCGCACGCGTTTTCCTGCGTCCGGGTACTGGTAACATCTCCATCAACAACCGTTCGCTGGATAATTTCTTCGGCCGCGAAACTGCCCGCATGGTAGTTCGTCAGCCGCTGGAATTGACTGAGACTGTCGAGAAGTTCGACATCTACGTCACCGTGATCGGCGGTGGTGTAAGTGGTCAAGCTGGCGCAATCCGCCACGGTATCACTCGCGCACTGATGCAGTACGACGAAACCCTGCGTGGCGCTCTGCGCAAAGCTGGCTTCGTTACTCGCGATGCTCGTGAAGTTGAACGTAAGAAAGTCGGTCTGCGTAAAGCGCGTAAGCGTCCGCAGTACTCGAAGCGTTAATTCGCTTTCACGTTCAAAAAAGAACGCCCAGTTTCCTCACGGAGCTGGGCGTTTTTTTATGTGTGCGATTTATCAAAGAATTGCGCTGTGACAACTTGCCACATCCGTAGAGCCCCTATACTACAAGGCTTGGCAGTGGAGCCCTTCGGTAATTACCTTGTCAGAATTGGGGCTTTTCATTACCATTCGGCAAAATTTTTATAAGTACATAGATTTACTTAGTAGATGCCTGATTTAACAGGCCACAAAGCTGATGGGAGAGGACTGAATGAGCAATGACGGCGTGAATACAGGCCGGCGTCGCTTCTTGGTAGCAGCCACATCCGTGGTGGGTGCTGCAGGAGCGGTGGGGGCTGCGGTCCCGTTCGTGGGGTCATGGTTTCCCAGTGCCAAGGCGAAAGCCGCAGGTGCACCGGTGAAAGTGAATGTCAGCAAAATCGAGCCAGGCCAGCAGATGATTGCTGAGTGGCGCGGCCAGCCGGTATTCATTGTCCGCCGTACTCCGGAAATCCTGGGGAATCTGAAAAAGATCGAAGGCGATCTCGCCGATCCTGATTCCAAGCAATCGACGCAACCGGCCTATGTCAACCCAGAAACACGTTCGATCAAGCCAGAAATTCTGTTGCTGATCGGCATTTGCACGCACTTGGGTTGTTCGCCTACTTTCCGTCCGGAAGTGGCACCTGCGGATCTTGGTCCGAAATGGGTAGGTGGATATTTCTGCCCATGCCACGGCTCCCATTACGATCTGGCTGGCCGCGTCTACAAGTCGCAACCTGCGCCTTTGAACCTGCCAGTTCCCCCGCATTCCTATGAGACCGACGAGATCATTGTAATCGGCGTCGATACGGAGAAAGCGTGATGAGCAAGTTCATGGATTGGGTTGATGCGCGCTTTCCCGCGACCAAAATGTGGGAAGACCATCTCAGCAAGTACTACGCCCCGAAGAACTTCAACTTCTTCTATTTCTTTGGCTCCCTGGCGCTGCTCGTTCTGGTTAACCAGATCGTCACCGGTGTCTGGCTGACCATGAGCTACACCCCGTCGGCGGAAGAGGCGTTTGCTTCCGTCGAATACATCATGCGCGACGTCGAGTACGGCTCGATCCTGCGTCTGCTGCACTCCACTGGCGCTTCGGCGTTCTTCATCGTGGTTTATCTGCACATGTTCCGTGGCTTGCTCTACGGTTCGTACCAGAAGCCGCGTGAGTTGGTGTGGGTCTTCGGCATGCTGATCTACCTGGCGCTGATGGCTGAAGCCTTCATGGGGTACCTGCTGCCGTGGGGCCAGATGTCCTACTGGGGCGCCCAGGTGATCATCTCGCTGTTCGGTGCAATTCCGGTCATCGGTAACGACCTGACCCAGTGGATCCGTGGTGACTACCTGATTTCCGGTATTACCCTGAACCGCTTCTTCGCCTTGCACGTTGTTGCCTTGCCGATCGTGATCCTTGGTCTGGTGGTGCTGCACGTTCTGGCGTTGCACGAAGTCGGTTCGAACAACCCGGACGGCGTCGACATCAAGAAATACAAAGACGAAAACGGCGTACCGCTGGACGGCATTGCCTTCCACCCGTACTACACCGTGAAAGATATCGTCGGCGTGGTGGTATTCCTGTTCATCTTCTGCTCGATCGTGTTCTTCTTCCCGGAAATGGGTGGTTACTTCCTCGAGAAGCCGAACTTCGAAGTGGCGAACGCCTTCAAGACTCCAGAGCACATCGCTCCGGTCTGGTACTTCACGCCGTTCTACGCGATTCTGCGGGCGGTTCCGGACAAGCTCCTGGGCGTTATCGCCATGGGTGCAGCCATCGCCGTGCTGTTCGTCCTGCCGTGGCTGGACCGTAGCCCGGTCAAGTCGATGCGCTACAAAGGCTGGCTGAGCAAGATCTGGCTGTGGGTGTTCTGCATCTCGTTCGTGATCCTGGGTGTGCTGGGCGTGTTGGCCCCAACGCCAGAGCGGACGCTGCTGTCGCAGGTGTGTACGTTCCTGTACTTCGCCTACTTCATTCTGATGCCGTTCTACACCAGGCTTGAGAAGACCAAACCGGTTCCGGAAAGGGTGACTGGCTGATGAAAAAGCTATTTGCTGTATTGATTCTTGCTGCTATGCCTATGCTGTCCTTCGGGGCTGAACACGGTGGTCCTGAGTTGGAAAAAGTCGACATCGACGTTTCCGACAAGGCGGCCTTGCAGGATGGCGCGCGTACATTTGCCAACTACTGCATGGGTTGCCACAGCGCCAAGTTTCAGCGCTATGAGCGTGTTGCCGATGATATTGGCGTTCCCCATGATCTGATGCTCTCGAAGCTGGTGTTCACCGGCGCCAAGATTGGCGACCACATGAGCATCGGCATGCAGCCGGCAGACGCCAAGGCCTGGTTCGGCGCGGCTCCGCCCGATCTGACGCTGGTGGCTCGTGTTCGGGGTACTGACTGGCTCTACGGCTACCTGAAGTCCTTTTATGAAGACCCGTCGCGTCCATGGGGTGTGAACAACAAGGTCTTCCCGAACGTCGGTATGCCTAACGTCATGGCTGCCCTGCAAGGTCGTCAGGTAGTGGGCTGCAAACAGGTTCAGATCGTCGAAGGCGGCAAGAAGCAATATGATCCTCTGACCGGTACCGCGCTGACTCATGAAGCGTGCGATCAGTTGACCATCGTGCCGAAAAGCGGTGCCCTGACCGAAGAGCAGTTCGATGAGAAGGTCAAGAATCTGGTAACCTTCCTGGCTTACTCGGCTAACCCGGTTAAGCTGCAACATCAGCGCATCGGTACATACGTCTTGCTGTACCTGGCGTTCTTCTTCGTATTCGCTTATTTGCTCAAGCGCGAATACTGGAAAGATGTGCACTGATAAAGCTTCAAGCAATTGCTGTTAATCGCGCGCGCCCAAGGGCGCCTCTGAAGGTGTAACGAGCCTGGTGATCCAGGCGTTACGGGAGGCGCCCTCTGGGCGCGCTCGTTTTTCCGCTTCCGATAATTTCAACAAGCGAGGAGGACCGCCATGGGCGTGACCAATCGGTTGGCCTGTTACTCCGACCCCGCCGACCACTATTCCCACCGAGTGCGTATCGTACTTGCAGAGAAGGGTGTCAGCGCCGAGATCATTTACGTGGAAGCTGGTCGTCAGCCGCCTAAACTGATTGAGGTGAACCCTTACGGAAGCCTGCCCACCCTGGTCGATCGTGACCTGGCGTTGTGGGAGTCGACCGTGGTGATGGAGTATCTGGATGAGCGTTACCCGCACCCGCCCTTACTGCCGGTTTATCMAGTGGCGCGTGCCAACAGCCGTCTGCTGATTCATCGAATTCAGCGTGACTGGTGTGGCCTGGTGGATCTGATCCTGGATTCACGGACCAAGGAAGCTGCCCGCGTCGTCGCTCGTAAAGAACTGCGCGAAAGCCTGACTGGCGTGTCGCCGTTATTCGCCGACAAGCCGTTTTTCCTCAGCGAGGAACAAAGTCTGGTGGATTGCTGCCTATTACCAATACTGTGGCGCTTGCCGATTTTGGGTATTGAACTGCCGCGGCCTGCCAAGCCGCTGCTTGATTATATGGAGCGCTCGTTTGCGCGTGAGGCTTTCCAGGCAAGTCTGTCTGGTGTCGAACGCGATATGCGCTAAGGCTTAAGGAGCCGCTATGAACTCCAGTCGACCTTATTTGGTCCGCGCGCTCTACGAGTGGATTGTGGACAACGATTGCACCCCGCACATGCTGGTCAATTCCGAGTATCCGTCGGTGCAGGTGCCTCAGGGTTTTGCCAGTGACGGACAAATTGTCTTGAACGTGTCGCCGCAAGCCGTGCGTCATCTGCACATGGATAACGAGGCGGTCAGTTTCGAAGGGCGTTTCGGTGGCGTGCCGCACACCTTGTACGTGCCTATCGCCTCGATCCTGGGGATTTACGCCCGGGAGAATGGCCAGGGCATGGTGTTCGATCTGGAATTGCCTATGGAAGACGAGGAAGAGATCGAGCCGGATGATGATATTCCGCCACCTGACAGCGAACCTCCGCGTCCCAGCGGTCGACCCAGTTTGAAAGTGGTGAAGTAATAAAAAAGGCGATCCGGATGGATCGCCTTTTTTATGTCTGCGGTTTGGGTATCAGTCGATGTACTCAAACAGCTTCACAATCTTCTGTACGCCGGAAACGCTCTGTACCAGGTTGGTAGCCTGAGCGGCTTCCTGTTTGGTCACCAGGCCCAGCAAGTAGACGATGCCATTTTCGGTCACAACCTTGATGCGTGAGCCAGGAATGTAGGCGTCGGTGAGCATCTGGGTCTTGATCTTGGTGGTCAGCCAGGTGTCGTTCTGGCGCGCCAGCAACGAGGAGGGCGGCAGGATCTGCAATTCGTTGTGGACTGTTTTTACCCGTTGAACAGAGGCAGCAGCTTGTTCTGCTTTAGCCTTGAGGTCTGCGCGAGGCGTCTGTCCGGCGAGCAGTACCACGCCATTGAAGCTGGTGACGACGATGTGCGAATCCTTGTCCAGTGCCGGATCGGCCTTGGCCACGTTTACGCCGACTTTGGTATCGATCAGGGAATCGTCGATCTTGCTGCCAAAGGTGCGCGTGCCACGGTCATCTTCAATCGGCGCTTCACGGCTGGCGTTAACCACCGAAGTGCAGCCGCTGATGCCAAGGCACAGGGTCAAGGCCAATAGGCCTAGGCGATTAGGGGTCATTCTTCACTCCCGAACAATTGGCTGTCGATCAAATCGCAAAGGCAATGGATCGCCAGCAGGTGGACTTCCTGAATACGTGCGGTGACATTGGCCGGTACGCGAATCTCGACGTCCTCGGGCAAAAGCAGTGACGCCATGCCGCCGCCATCGCGACCGGTCATTGCTACGACAACCATTTCGCGATCATGTGCGGCCTGGATCGCCTGAATTATGTTTGCCGAGTTACCGCTGGTGGAAATCGCCAGCAATACATCGCCCGGTTGGCCAAGGGCGCGGATCTGTTTGGAGAAAATTTCGTTGTAGCTGTAGTCGTTGGCAATCGAGGTGATGGTCGAGCTGTCAGTGGTCAGCGCGATGGCGGGCAGGCTCGGGCGTTCACGTTCGAAGCGGTTGAGCAGCTCCGACGAAAAGTGCTGGGCATCGCCGGCGGAACCGCCGTTGCCACAGGAAAGCATTTTGCCCTCATTGAGCAGGGCGTTGACCATCACTTGGCTGGCTTGCTCGATGTGCGGTGCAAGTACGTCCATCGCCATTTGCTTGGTGTCGATACTGGCCTGAAAAAGCTGGCGAATTCGGGATTGCATGTCCATCTGTGTGACCTTAATTRGCGCGGCTWSKTGGCACRTRAATGTGCAGCCCGCAAWGCAAAGAGCAAAAGTGTTGGGTGAAGGTGTCCGGTTCGGGGTGCAAGCGATCAGCTGTCGAAGGCATTCTGCAACCAGTTCAACTGATCAAGGTTGCTGTCGATGGCAACCACGTCGAAGCGGCAAGGGGAATTGGCCCAACGCGACTCGCGCTGAAGAAAATACTGCGCAGCGAAAATCAGTTTCTGCCGTTTGCGCTCATCGATGCTATCGAGCGCGCCACCCCATTGGGTGTTTTTTCTGTAGCGGACTTCAACGAATACTACTGTATCGCCATCAAGCATGACCAGATCAAGCTCGCCGCGTTTACACAACCAGTTCTGCGCCAACAGGCGCAGACCTTGTTGTTGAAGATGCTCGAGCGCATGGCGCTCGGCGTCTTTACCGCTTTGCTGGCGTGACCTGTCAGGCATCAGTTCGGGGTGCCCGGCAGGCGTTGAACCTGGCCATTGACGAATTGAGCCCACGGCAGCTGACGCACGACGCGTTGGTTCTGAGTCAGACTCAGGCTGCCCGACTGACCTTCGAGGCGGCTGTCCGGCAAGGCTTTGAGTTGCCCCAGGCGTGGCGCCAGGCGATAGGCATCGACGCCCATGGCGTACAGGCGACCGAGGCTGCCGGCGGCTTGTGGCCATTGAGCCGTAACCTGCCTGCGCAGTGGATCATTGGCGTCCAGCAACCACGGGGTTTCGCAGAAGCGAATGCCGTTCATGTCGTTGTACTGATTCACGTCGCCGCTGGCGCTGTACACGTGGGAGGTGGCGTAAACCGGCACGTCACCTGCGTATTGGAAGTTCAGGGTCGGTTTGATCTGTTGAGCCTGTTGCGGAGTGGCGGCCAGGAAGATGAATTCAATGTCCTGGCTGCGCGAGGGCTGGGCGGCAACTTGCGAGCCGACGGTGCTTTGCAGGCTTTTCGCGCGGCCTTCGCTCTGTCGCAGCTGGAACATGTCAGCAATCTGCTGGGCCAGTTGAACCGGTTGGTCTACGCGTTCGGTGGCAACAATGGTGCCGCCGTTGGCTTGCCAGTCCTGGCTGAATGCGCGGAGTACACGATCGCCCCATTCGCCTTTCGGCACCATGATCGCGGCGCGATGCAGGCCATCGGCGCGAGCGCGGCGAGACACTTCGCGGGCTTCGTCTTCAGCAGCCAGACCAAACTGGAACAGTTGGGGCGGGCCTTGTTCACCTTCGCTGTAGTTCAGCGCCAGGGTGGTGATCGGCAATTGCGGGCGAGCGCTGAGCTGTTTAACCAGTGGTTTTTCCAGCGGGCCGACCACCAGTTGCACGCCATCAGCCTGGGCCTTGCGGTAGAACTCGTCCACCGATGTCAGCTTGGAACTGTCATAAAACTCGATGGCGGGTGGCTTCTGTCCGGTTTGTTGGGCCTGGTAGTAAGCAGCCATGAAGCCTTCGCGCAATGCTTTGCCGACCGATGCCAACTGGCCTTCTTGTGGCAGCAGCAGGGCGATCTTGCTCAGGGGTTGGCTGGCCAGCTCCTTGAGGTTGGTCAGTGCCAGCGGCAGTTGAACGGCGGCCGGATGTTTAGGGTTTTGGGCGCGCCAGTTATCGATTGCGGCTTGCTGTTGCTCCAGTGTCCCGGCCGTTTTCACCGCCAGCGCCAGACCCATCCAGCCGCCGAGGTCGTCGGAGGTGGTGGGCTGCAGTTGCTCGACGGGCAATGAGGCGATCAGGGTCCAGATCGCATCGTGGTTTTTGCTGGCCGCTTCACCGCTCAGCATGGGCGCGATGAAAATACGCACCCGTGCGGCGGCCAGCGTCTGGCCATCCGCTTCAAGTGCGCGGGCGTGAACAGTGCCGGTGCGCACCTGTTGCTCAGCTGGCAATTCACCCAGGCGTTGCAGGCTCGGATGGCTCAAGGCCGTCAGTGCCGCTTTGGGCTGGTTGCGTACCATCGCCAGCTCTGCCGCCAGCGTACTGGCGAAGACTTGTGGGCCTGGCTTGAGTTGCTCGACCGGAACCTGCTGCAGGATTTGCGCGGACTGGCCGGCATTCCCTTGGCGGTAGGCTACGTCTGCGGCGCTCAGGCGCAACAGGGCAGCTTCCTCCGGATCTTTGCTTTGATTGGCCTGCCCGAGCAGTTGCTCGACGCTGGCATTCGGGGTCCGTGGAACTTCGCCAAGGCTGGAGGAGGGCGAGCTGGCGCAAGCCGCCAGCAAGGCAGCGAGGCAGAGGGCAGTAAACAGCCGCAGGCAAGCGATCATGTAGTGTTCCTGTTACTCGATCAAATTAGCGTGGAATTGTACCCAAGCACTGGCCGGGGCGCGATGTTACTGGCGTGAATCGATCAATTTAGCTCGTGTAAATGTATTAGCACTGCACAAAAGGCGGGAAAACCCGGGAAGGGCCAGGCGTATCGCAAGCACCGCTACGCGCTACAATGTCACTTTTTACCGATCAAGAGGTGTGCGCTTTGACTGCTCCAGGTGTTTTGAATTCCGCTGCTGGCTCGCTTTATGTGGTGGCGACGCCCATCGGCAACCTGGACGACATCAGTGCGCGTGCGCTGAAGATCCTTCGTGAGGTGGCGTTGATTGCTGCCGAAGACACTCGCCACTCCCAGCGATTGATGCAGCATTTCGGTATCCCTACGCCGTTGGCAGCTTGCCACGAACACAACGAACGGGATGAAGGTAGTCGCTTTATCACGCGTCTGCTGGCAGGCGACGACGTGGCGCTGATATCCGATGCCGGCACGCCGTTGATCTCTGATCCCGGTTATCACTTGGTGCGTCAGGCCCGTGCCGCGGGGATCAATGTAGTGCCGGTTCCGGGAGCCTGCGCATTGATCGCGGCGCTGTCGGCGGCGGGTTTGCCATCCGACCGGTTTATCTTTGAGGGCTTCCTGCCGGCCAAGGCTGTCGGTCGCCGGGCCCGTCTTGAGCTGGTAAAGGAAGAGCCGCGGACGCTGATTTTCTATGAAGCGCCGCACCGCATTCTTGAATGCCTGCAGGACATGGAGTTGGTGTTCGGTGGCGAGCGTCAGGCGTTGCTGGCTCGTGAAATCACTAAAACCTTTGAAACCCTTAAAGGCCTGCCGTTGGCCGAGTTGCGTGAGTTCGTCGAGTCGGACAGCAATCAACAGCGCGGTGAATGTGTGGTGTTGGTGGCTGGCTGGGCTGCGCCCGAGACCGAAGACGCGGTCAGCAGCGAAGCGATGCGCATTCTTGACCTGTTGCTCGAAGAAATGCCGCTCAAGCGTGCGGCTGCCTTGGCCGCGCAAATCACCGGCGAGCGCAAGAATGTGCTGTATCAGGTCGCACTGGATAAACAGAAGGGCGAGTAAAACCCGACGTGCAGGAGGGGTTAAAGGCGTTTAGCGCTTGTTCTTCGGTCGCTCTGCCGTTAACCTTCGCGGCGGAGAGTCGATCGGACAGTCGCTGCCCTCTATGAAAATTAGGGGGGGGAGGAAAGTCCGGGCTCCATAGGGCGAAGTGCCAGGTAATGCCTGGGAGGCGTGAGCCTACGGAAAGTGCCACAGAAAATAACCGCCTAAGCGCTTCGGCGCCGGTAAGGGTGAAAAGGTGCGGTAAGAGCGCACCGCACGTCTGGCAACAGTTCGTGGCTAGGTAAACCCCACTTGGAGCAAGACCAAATAGGGTCCCAAGGCGTGGCCCGCGCTGGGACCGGGTAGGTTGCTAAAGATGTCCAGTGATGGCCATCGTAGACGAATGACTGTTCAAGACAGAACCCGGCTTACAGATCGACTCTCCACCTTTTTTCCTCCCTGTTCTAATCTTTGAACAGGGCGCTGATAGTGGCAATTTCCCTCCTTTCCGAATCATCAGCAGAAGCACTTTCGTAATACCAAAAAAATCTTACTCTTAACAAACTACCTTAACTTTCGAGCGCAGCCATCTGAGTTGTCTCAAGTTATTGGGTGTGATGACACGTCGGATTTCCGTATTACCTCCTCCTACTCTCCTAAATCTCAGTTCTGTAAGGGTTTTCCTTTAATCCGCGCCTTGACGGTGCGGTAGCCGCATTCCTATAGTGTGCGCAAGTGGCGGAAAGTGGCATGAAGTGGGTTTTTTGAACGTAAAACGCTAGAATTTGGAGAAACGCTGACGTGTTTCGCGGAGCTAACGCTATCAGTCTCGATGCAAAGGGCCGTCTCGCCATGCCGAGCCGGTACCGTGACGAGCTCGTTTCGCGTAGTTCCGGTCAGTTAATCGTCACAATTGACGCCGTTGACCCATGTTTGTGTGTTTACCCCCTCGATGAGTGGGAAGTTATTGAAACCAAACTGCGCGCACTGCCTTCGCTTCGCGAAGAGAACCGCCGCCTGCAACGTTTACTGATTGGTAATGCCGTCGACCTCGAGCTCGATGGCAGTGGTCGTTTTCTGGTTCCACCGCGTCTTCGTGAATATGCCAAGTTGGATAAGCGCGCGATGTTGGTAGGCCAACTGAACAAGTTCCAATTGTGGGACGAGGATGCCTGGGATGCGGTTTCTGCCGCTGACCTGGCTGCTATTCAACAACCGGGCGCTATGCCTGATGAACTGCGTGATTTGATCCTGTGACTATTGATAGCGGCTTTAACCACATCACCGTATTGCTTGACGAAGCCGTCGAGGCTCTCGCCGTACGTCCTGATGGCTGCTATCTGGATGGCACGTTCGGGCGCGGCGGGCACAGCCGGCTGATCCTGAGCCAGCTGGGGCCTGATGGGCGGTTGCTTGGATTTGATAAAGATCCTCAAGCGATTGCCACGGGGCAGACGCTAGCGGCCGAAGACGGCCGCTTTGTCGTTGTGCAGCGCAGCTTTGCCGAGCTGGGTTCGGAAGTCGCCGAGCGCGGTCTGGCCGGCAAGGTCAGTGGTGTTTTACTCGACCTTGGCGTGTCTTCGCCGCAGCTCGACGACCCTGAACGCGGCTTCAGTTTCCTCAATGACGGCCCGCTGGACATGCGCATGGACCCGTCCCGCGGGATCAGCGCTGCAGAGTTCGTCAACACCGCACCGGTGGAAGAAATCGCTCGCGTGTTCAAGGAATACGGCGAAGAGCGTTTCTCCGGTCGTATGGCCCGAGCCGTAGCCGAGCGCCGCGACATCAAGCCGTTCGAGCGCACCGCTGACCTGGCCGAAGTCCTGAAAGTCGCCAACCCGGCGTGGGAAAAGGGCAAGAACCCGGCGACCCGTGCGTTCCAGGGCCTGCGCATTCACGTCAACAACGAACTGGGCGATCTGGAAGCCGGCCTCGAAGCCGCACTGGAATGCCTGGAAGTTGGCGGCCGTCTGGTCGTTATCAGCTTCCATTCGCTGGAAGACCGCATCGTCAAACTGTTCATGCGCAAACTGGTTAAAGGTGAAGCCGACAACTTGCCGCGCAACCTGCCGGTACGTCACGTCGCTTTCGAACCGATCATCAAAATCCATGGCAAAGCCCAGTCCGCCTCCGAGGCCGAACTCAAAGCCAACCCACGTTCCCGTAGCGCCGTCATGCGCGTGGCGGAGAAGCTGCGGTGAGCAAGCTTTTCGCCAAGCCACTGCCCGGCGGAAGCTTTTTCATGCTGCTGTTGTTTGGGGGCGTGCTCGTTTCAGCAATCGGCGTGTCATACAGCGCTCACTGGAATCGTCAGCTGTTGAATTCGCTGTACAACGAGTTGAGCGTGCGCGACAAGGCGCAGGCCGAATGGGGCCGTTTGATCCTGGAACAGAGCACCTGGACCGCCCATAGCCGCATCGAAGTGTTGGCCTCCGAGCAGCTGAAGATGCGCATTCCTGGCGCCACTGAAGTGAAGATGGTGGCGCCATGATGAAACTCGAAGGTGCAATGTTCCCATGGCGTTTCCGCGTGGTGGKGGGATTGCTCGGCATCATGGTCGCGGCGATTTCCTGGCGCATCATCGATCTGCAAGTCGTCGACCGGGCCTTCCTTAAAGGTCAGGGCGATGCGCGCAGCGTTCGTCATATTCCGATTCCGGCGCACCGTGGCCTGATCACCGACCGTAACGGCGAGCCTTTGGCCGTGAGTACCCCGGTCACCACGCTGTGGGCCAACGCCAAGGAAATGCAAACGGCCAAAGAGAAGTGGCCGGCACTGGCGGCTGCCCTGGGTCAGGACCCTAAAGCCCTGGCTGAACGTCTCGAAGCCCAGGCCAACAAAGAATTCATTTACCTGGTTCGCGGGCTGACTCCGGAGCAGGGCCAGTCCGTGCTCGACCTGAAAGTACCGGGCGTCTACGGCATTGAAGAATTCCGGCGTTTTTACCCGGCCGGTGAAGTCACCGCGCACATGGTTGGATTCACCGACATCGATGACCACGGTCGAGAAGGGGTCGAACTGGCCTATGACGAATGGCTCGCCGGGGTCCCCGGCAAGCGTCAAGTCATCAAGGATCGGCGCGGAAGGCTGATCAAGGATGTCCAGGTCACCAAAAACGCCAAGGCCGGCAAGCCCTTGGCGTTGTCCATTGACCTGCGCCTGCAATACCTGGCCAACCGCGAACTGCGTAACGCGATCATCGAGAACGGCGCCAAGGCGGGCAGCCTGGTGATCATGGACGTAAAGACCGGCGAAATCCTGGCCATGGTCAACCAGCCGACCTACAACCCGAACAACCGTCGCAACCTGCAACCGGCGATGATGCGTAACCGCGCGATGATCGACGTGTTCGAACCGGGTTCGACCATGAAAGCCGTCTCCATGAGCGCCGCGATTGAAACCGGGCGCTGGAAGCCGAGCGATACCGTCGAGGTGTATCCAGGTTCCTTGCAGATTGGCAAGTACACCATCAAGGACGTATCGAAGACCGAAGGCCCGGTACTCGATCTGACCGGCATCCTGATCAATTCCAGTAACGTCGGCATGAGTAAGGTCGCGTTCGATATCGGCGGCGAGACGATTTTCCGTCTGGCGCAAAAACTCGGCCTCGGCCAGGACACCGGTCTCGGCTTCCCGGGCGAACGCGTCGGCAACCTGCCGAACTACCGCGAATGGCGCAAGGCTGAAACCGCCACGCTGTCCTACGGCTACGGTGTTTCCGTGACCGCGATTCAGCTGGTCCACGCCTTCTCGGCGCTGGCCAACGACGGTCGCCTTGCACCCTTGACCCTGATCAAAACCGACAAGGCCCCGCAGACCACGCAAGTGCTGCCGGAAGCCGTCTCGAAAACCATGCAAACCATGCTGACCCAAGTGATCGAAGCGCCGCGCGGTGTATTCCGTGCTCAAGTGCCGGCGTATCACGTGGCCGGCAAGTCGGGTACTGCGCGTAAAACATCGGTGGGCACCAAAGGCTACGCCGAGAACTCTTACCGTTCGCTGTTCGCAGGCTTCGGGCCGATGAGCGATCCGCGTTACGCGATCGTTGTGGTCATCGATGAACCGTCCAAGGCTGGTTACTTCGGTGGTCTGGTCTCGGCGCCAGTGTTCAGCAAAGTGATGTCCGGGACGCTGCGCCTGATGAACATTACGCCGGACAACCTGCCGCCGACTGAAACCGCGAATGCAACACCCGTCGTACCGCTGAAAGCCAATGGAGGGCGCGGCTGATGTCTCTGAGTCTGAACAAGATTTTTGCCCATGCCGGTCGCGATCTGTTGATCCGCGAATTGGCACTCGACAGCCGCAACGTGCGCGCTGGCGACCTGTTTCTCGCCGTCCCGGGCGGGCGCTTCGACGGTCGCGCGCACATCGCCGACGCCTTGCAACGCGGCGCTGCCGCTGTGGCTTATGAAGTCGAAGGCGCGACCGTATTGCCGATCACTGACGTTCCGCTGATCCCGGTCAAAGGTCTGGCAGCGCAACTGTCGGACATCGCCGGGCGCTTTTATGGCGAGCCGAGCCGTCACTTGAATCTGATTGGCGTGACCGGCACCAACGGCAAAACCAGCGTGACGCAACTGGTGGCCCAGGCGCTCGATCTGCTGGGCCAACACTGCGGCATCGTTGGCACGCTGGGCTCCGGTTTCTACGGCGCGCTGGAAAGCGGCCTGCACACCACGCCGAACCCGATCGCCGTGCAAGCGACTCTGGCCGACCTGAAAAAGGCCGGTGCCAAAGCCGTTGCCATGGAAGTCTCCTCCCACGGTCTGGATCAGGGTCGCGTGACCGCGCTGGCGTTTGATGTGGCGGTGATGACCAACCTGTCCCGCGATCACCTCGATTACCACGGCACCATGCAGGCCTACGGCGAAGCCAAGGCCAAGTTGTTTGCCTGGAACGATTTGAAGTGCCGGGTGGTTAACCTCGACGACGAATTCGGCCGCCAACTGGCCGCCGAAAAGCGTGAGTCGCGTTTGATCACCTACAGCCTGGAAGACACCAGCGGCTACCTGTATTGCCGTGAAGCGCACTTCGACGACGAAGGTGTGCGCGCCACGTTGGTGACGCCTCAGGGCGAGCACCATTTGCGCAGCGCCTTGCTCGGTCGTTTCAACCTGAGCAACGTACTGGCCGCGGTCGGCGCCTTGCTTGGTCTGGATTACGCGCTGGACGAAATCCTCCACGTCCTGCCAAAGCTCGAAGGCCCGGCCGGTCGCATGCAGCGCTTGGGTGGCGGCACTCAGCCGCTGGTGGTGGTCGATTACGCGCACACCCCGGATGCGCTGGAAAAAGTCTTGATGGCCCTGCGTCCACACGCCAAAGGTCGCTTGTTGTGCCTGTTCGGCTGCGGCGGTGATCGTGATCGCGGCAAGCGTCCGCTGATGGCTGAAGTGGTTGAACGTCTGGCCGATGGCGTGCTGGTGACCGATGACAATCCGCGCACCGAAGACCCGGCTGTGATCTTCGATGACATCCGCGCCGGTTTCAGGGCTGTGGATAAAGTGACTTTCGTGGCTGGCCGTGGCCAGGCGATTGCCCAGTTGATCGCCAGCGCTTCGGTGGATGACGTGATTGTTCTGGCCGGTAAAGGGCAYGAGGACTATCAGGAAATCAACGGCGAGCGTCACGCCTTCTCCGATCTGGTCGAGGCCGATCATGCCCTGACCGCGTGGGAGGTGGCCCATGCTTAAGGCCTTTAAGCTGAGCGAACTGACTGGCGCGCTGAATGCTCGCCTGATCACTGCCGACGCCTCGTTCGACGGCGTCAGCATCGACAGCCGTGCGATCAAACCGGGTCAGCTCTTTATCGCCCTGACCGGCCCACGCTTCGACGGTCACGACTATTTGAACGATGTCGCAGCCAAGGGCGCCGTCGCAGCATTGGTCGAGCGCGAAGTTGCCGACAGCGCACTGCCACAGCTACTGGTCAACGACACCCGTCAGGCGCTCGGCCAGCTGGGCGCGCTGAACCGTGCGGCGTTCACCAGCCCGGTCGCGGCGGTCACCGGTTCCAGCGGCAAGACCACGGTCAAGGAAATGCTCGCGAGCATCCTGCGCACGCGCGGTCCGGTGTTGGCCACCCGTGGCAACCTGAACAACGACCTCGGTGTGCCGCTGACCTTGCTCGAACTCGCGCCGGAACATTGCGCTGCCGTGATCGAACTCGGTGCCTCGCGCCTTGGCGAAATTGCCTACACCGTGGGCATGACCAAACCTCACGTGGCCATCCTCAACAACGCCGGTACCGCCCACGTTGGCGAGTTCGGCGGGCCGGAAAAAATCGTTGAAGCCAAAGGCGAAATTATTGAAGGGCTTGAGGCCGATGGCATCGCCGTTCTCAATCTCGATGACAAGGCTTTTGAAATCTGGAAGGCCCGCGCCGCCGGTCGCAAAGTGCTGACGTTCGCCCTGAGCAATCTCAGTGCCGACTTCTATGCCAGCGACCTGGACCGCGATGCGCGTGGTTGCCCGGCGTTTAACCTGCACACGCCTGAAGGAGTGGAGCGCGTTCAACTGAACCTGCTCGGTACGCATAACGTTGCGAACGCCATGGCTGCCGCTGCCGCTGCTCATGCCTTGGGCGTGTCGCTGTTCGGCATCGCCACGGGTCTGGCCGCCGTACAACCGGTCAAGGGTCGCACCGTCGCGCAACTGGCCACCAATGGCATGCGCGTGATTGATGACACGTACAACGCAAACCCGACCTCCATGTGCGCCGCCGTTGATATACTCGCCGGCTTTTCCGGTCGCACCGTACTGGTGCTCGGAGACATCGGCGAGTTGGGCGATTGGGCGGAGCAGGGGCACCGCGATGTGGGTGCATACGCCCGCGGCAAGGTGTCCGCGCTATATGCCGTCGGACCCAACATGGCTCACGCCGTAAACGCTTTCGGTCCACAGGCCTTTCACTTCAGCACTCAGGCTGAACTGATCAAGGCACTGGGCGCCGAGCAAGACACCAACACCACCATTTTGATCAAGGGCTCGCGCAGCGCTGCGATGGAAAACATCGTCGCCGCTTTGTGCGGGTCCAGTCTGGAGAAACATTAATGCTGCTGCTGCTAGCGGAGTATCTGCAACAGTTCTACAAAGGCTTCGCGGTCTTTCAGTACCTGACCCTGCGCGGGATTCTCGGTGTGCTGACTGCGTTGGTTTTGTCGCTGTGCTATGGCCCGTGGATGATCCGCACCTTGCAGAACCGTCAGATCGGTCAGTCCGTTCGCAACGACGGTCCACAATCGCACTTGTCCAAGTCGGGTACTCCGACCATGGGCGGCGCGCTGATTCTGTCGTCCATCGGCGTCAGCACCTTGCTCTGGGCCGACCTGAGCAACCGCTATGTCTGGACGGTGCTGCTGGTGACCTTGCTGTTCGGCGCCATCGGCTGGGTCGACGATTACCGCAAAGTGATCGAGAAAAACTCTCGTGGCTTGCCGAGCCGCTGGAAGTACTTCTGGCAGTCGGTGTTTGGTCTGGGCGCGGCGATCTTCCTTTATATGACCGCTGCCACCCCGGTGGAAACCACCCTGATCCTGCCGATGCTCAAGGACTACAGCATTCCGTTGGGCGCAGGCTTCATCGTCCTGACCTACTTCGTGATCGTCGGCTCGAGCAACGCAGTCAACCTGACTGACGGCCTCGATGGTCTGGCCATCATGCCGACCGTGATGGTCGGCGGTGGTCTGGGGATCTTCTGCTATCTGTCGGGTAACGTGAAATTCGCTGAATACCTGCTGATCCCTTATGTACCGGGCGCGGGTGAACTGATCGTGTTCTGCGGCGCATTGATCGGTGCGGGCCTCGGGTTCCTGTGGTTCAACACCTATCCGGCACAGGTTTTCATGGGCGACGTCGGCGCACTGGCGTTGGGCGCGGCGCTGGGCACCATCGCGGTGATCGTCCGTCAGGAAATCGTCCTGTTCATCATGGGCGGCGTGTTCGTGATGGAGACCCTGTCGGTCGTCATCCAGGTTGCTTCTTTCAAGATGACCGGTCGCCGGGTGTTCCGCATGGCACCGATTCACCACCACTTTGAACTCAAGGGCTGGCCTGAGCCACGTGTGATCGTCCGTTTCTGGATCATCACCGTGATTCTCGTCCTGGTCGGCCTTGCCACCCTGAAGCTGAGGTAGAAATTCGTGTCTCTGATCGCTTCTGACCACTTCCGCATCGTTGTCGGCCTCGGCAAGAGCGGCATGTCCCTGGTTCGCTTCCTGGCGAACCGGGGCACGTCGTTTGCTGTGGCCGATACGCGGGAAAATCCACCGGAACTGGCCACGCTCAAGCGTGACTATCCGCACGTGGAAGTGCGTTGTGGCGAGCTGGACGTCGAGTTCCTGTGCCGCGCCGACGAACTCTACGTGAGCCCCGGTCTGGCGCTGGCGACCCCGGCCCTGCAGGCTGCCGCTGCCCGTGGCGTGAAATTGTCCGGCGACATCGAGCTGTTCGCGCGTAACGCGAAGGCGCCGATTGTCGCCATCAGCGGTTCCAACGCGAAAAGCACCGTCACCACCCTTGTCGGCGAAATGGCGGCTGCGGCGGGCAAGCGCGTGGCCGTCGGCGGCAACCTCGGTACGCCGGCACTGGACCTGCTTGGCGATGACATCGAGTTGTACGTGATGGAGCTGTCGAGTTTCCAGCTGGAAACCACCGATCAACTTAACGCCGAAGTGGCGACCGTACTTAACGTCAGCGAAGACCACATGGACCGTTACAGTGGTCTGCCAGCCTATCATCTGGCCAAGCACCGGATCTTCCGTGGCGCCAGGCAGTTTGTGGTCAACCGTCAGGACGCCCTGAGCCGTCCGTTGATGGGCGAGGGCCAGCCGTGCTGGACCTTCGGTCTGGGCAAGCCTGATTTCAAGGCCTTCGGGATCCGCGAAGAAGACGGCGAGAAGTACCTGGCCTTCGAATTCCAGAACCTGATGCCGGTGCGCGAGTTGAAAATTCGTGGCGCCCACAATCAGTCCAATGCCCTCGCAGCTTTGGCGCTGGGCCACGCTGTCGGTCTGCCATTCGACGCCATGCTCACGGCCCTGCGCTCCTTTGCCGGGCTTGAACATCGTTGCCAGTGGGTTCGTGATCTGGATGGCGTCGGCTATTACAACGATTCCAAAGCTACTAACGTCGGTGCCGCACTGGCAGCCATCGAAGGCCTGGGCGCGGACATCGGCGGCAAGATCGTGCTGATCGCCGGCGGCGACGGCAAAGGTGCCGAGTTCAATGATCTGCGTGATCCGGTGGCTGCCAACTGCCGCGCCGTGATCCTGATGGGCCGTGACTCCGACAAGATCGGCGAGGCCATCGGCGATGCCGTGCCGCTGATTCGCGTCAGCTCGCTGGTTGAAGCCGTAGCGCAATGCCGCACGGCTGCCGAACCCGGTGACGTGGTTCTGCTGTCACCTGCCTGCGCCAGTTTCGACATGTTCAAGAACTACGAAGACCGTGGTCACCAGTTCGTCCGGGCAGTGGAGGAGCTGGCATGAGCCTGAAAAACATCATCAAGCCTTATCCGTCGCCGATCATCACCGGGCGCGGTATCGACCTCGATTTTCCGATGCTCGCCGGATGCCTGGCATTGATCGGTCTGGGGCTGGTCATGATTGCATCGGCATCGACCGAAGTGGGGGCGGTGCAGTCGGGCAGTGCGCTGTATTACATGATTCGCCACCTTATTTACGTGGTACTGGGCCTGGGTGCCTGCATTGTCACCATGATGATTCCGATTGCCACCTGGCAACGCCTGGGCTGGTTGATGCTGCTGGGTGCGTTCGGTTTGCTGGTGATGGTGATCGTTCCAGGGATCGGCCGTGAAGTGAACGGTTCGATGCGCTGGATCGGCTTCAGTTTCTTCAACGTCCAGCCTTCCGAGATCGCCAAGGTGTTCGTGGTGATCTACCTCGCCGGTTATCTGGTGCGTCGCCAGAAAGAAGTGCGTGAAAGCTGGATGGGCTTCTTCAAGCCGTTCATTGTGCTGTTACCGATGGCCGGGCTGTTGCTGATGGAGCCGGACTTTGGTGCCACCGTCGTGATGATGGGGGCGGCTGCGGCGATGCTGTTCCTTGGCGGGGTCGGGCTGTTCCGGTTTTCCTTGATGGTGGCCCTGGCCGTCGGGGCGGTGGTGTTGTTGATTCAAATGCAGCCGTATCGAATGGCGCGCCTGACCAACTTTGCCGATCCATGGGCCGACCAGTTCGGTGCCGGCTATCAGTTGTCGCAAGCCTTGATCGCGTTTGGTCGCGGTGAGTGGCTGGGCGTTGGCCTGGGCAACAGCGTGCAGAAACAGTTCTACCTGCCGGAAGCCCACACCGACTTCGTATTCTCGGTACTGGCTGAAGAACTGGGTGCCGTGGGTTCGTTGTGCACCGTGGCGCTGTTCACCTTTGTCTGTATTCGTGGCATGTACATCGGTTATTGGGCCGAGAAGGCCAAGCAATTCTTCGCTGCCTACATCGCGTATGGCCTGTCGTTCCTGTGGATCGGTCAGTTCCTGATCAACATCGGCGTGAACGTCGGTCTGCTGCCGACCAAAGGCCTGACGCTGCCGTTCCTCAGTTATGGCGGCAGTTCGCTGGTGATTTGCGGCGCCTGTCTCGGCTTGTTGCTGCGCATCGAGTGGGAGAGTCGGACCCACCTGGGCAGTGAAGAGATTGAGTTCCATGAGAGCGACTTCGCCGAGGAGCCGACCCATGGGCGCTAACGTCTTGATCATGGCGGGCGGTACCGGGGGGCATGTGTTCCCTGCGCTGGCCTGTGCTCGCGAATTCCAGGCCCGCGGTTACACCGTGCATTGGCTCGGAACGCCGCGTGGCATCGAGAACGACCTGGTACCGATGGCCGGTATCGAGCTGCATCGGATCAACGCCAGCGGTCTGCGTGGCAAGGGCAAGCTGTCCTTGCTCAAGGCACCGTTCATGTTGCTCAAATCCGTCTGGCAGGCACGGGCAATCATTCGTCAGCTGCGGCCGGTGTGCGTGGTGGGCTTTGGTGGTTATGTGACCGGCCCTGGCGGTATTGCAGCCAAACTGTCTGGCGTGCCGGTAATCGTTCACGAACAGAACGCCGTGGCCGGTACCGCCAATCGGTTGCTGGTGCCGTTTGCCGCCCGGGTCTGTGAAGCGTTCCCCGACACCTTTACCCTGTCGGACTGCCGTCGGACCACCGGTAACCCGGTGCGCACCGAGCTGTTCCTCGAAACAGCGCGACCTGCCCTGGCCGGTCGCAAGGCGCGTTTGCTGATCCTGGGCGGAAGCCTGGGCGCAGAACCGTTGAACAAATTGCTGCCTGAAGCCCTGTCGCAAGTCGCCCCCGACCTGCGTCCGGAAGTGTTTCATCAGGCCGGAAAAAACCACGAGGAAGTGACTGCAGAGCGCTATCGCGCGGCTGGCGTCGAGGCGCAAGTACAGCCTTTCATCAAAGACATGGCCCAAGCCTATGGCTGGGCCGACCTGGTGGTGTGCCGCGCAGGCGCGCTCACCATCAGTGAACTGGCCGCCGCCGGTCTGCCCTCGATGCTGGTGCCTTTGCCCCATGCGATCGACGATCACCAGACCCGCAACGCCGATTATTTGGCCCGTGAAGGCGCTGCCTTCCTGATGCCGCAAAGAACGACTGGTGCAGCGGATCTTGCCGCTCGCCTGACAGAGGTCCTGATGCAACCACAACGACTCAACGATATGGCCACCGCGGCACGCCGCCTGGCCAAACCCGATGCCACCCGTAACGTGGTCGATACCTGCCTGGAGGTGGCCCATGGTTGAGAATCAGAAAGCCATGCCGCAACCGGAAATGCGCCGCATCCGTAAAATCCATTTCGTCGGCATCGGCGGCGTGGGCATGTGCGGGATTGCCGAAGTGTTGTTGAACCTGGGCTATGAAGTCTCTGGTTCCGACCTGAAGGCGTCGCCAGTGACCGAGCGCCTGGAGTCTTTCGGCGCGCAGATCTTTATCGGCCATCGCGCCGAAAACGCCGCGTCGGCCGATGTGCTGGTAGTGTCGAGCGCCGTCAACACCTCCAACCCGGAAGTCGCGACTGCGCTGGAACGCCGTATTCCGGTGGTGCCGCGCGCCGAGATGCTGGCCGAACTGATGCGCTACCGTCACGGCATCGCCGTCGCCGGTACGCACGGTAAAACCACCACCACCAGCCTGATCGCCTCGGTGTTCGCAGCCGGAGGCCTGGACCCGACATTCGTTATCGGTGGCCGTCTGAATGCCGCGGGCACCAATGCCCAGCTGGGCACCAGCCGCTACTTGATTGCCGAAGCCGATGAAAGCGACGCCAGTTTCCTGCACTTGCAGCCGCTGGTGGCCGTGGTCACCAACATCGACGCCGATCACATGGCAACCTACGACGGTGACTTCAACAAACTGAAGAAAACCTTCGTCGAGTTCCTTCACAACCTGCCGTTCTACGGTTTGGCCGTGGTGTGCCTGGACGATCCGGTGGTGCGTGAAATCCTCCCGCTGGTCAAACGCCCGACGGTCACTTACGGCTTCGGCGACGACTGCGACGTACGCGCCATCAATGTGCGTCAGCAGGGCATGCAAACTTTCTTCACGGTGCTGCGTCCTGAGCGCGAGCCGCTGGATGTCTCGGTGAACATGCCGGGCAACCACAACGTATTGAACGCGCTGGCCACCATCTGCATCGCCTCTGACGAGGGTGTCAGCGATGAAGCCATCGTCCAGGGCCTGTCCGGGTTCCAGGGTGTCGGCCGACGCTTCCAGGTCTACGGCGAACTGCCGGTCGAAGGCGGCAACGTGATGCTGGTCGACGACTACGGTCACCACCCGACCGAAGTCGCTGCGGTGATCAAAGCCGTGCGCGGTGGCTGGCCGGAGCGCCGCCTGGTGATGGTTTACCAGCCGCACCGTTACAGCCGCACCCGCGACCTGTACGACGATTTCGTCAATGTACTCGCCGATGCCAACGTCCTGCTGTTGATGGAAGTCTATCCGGCCGGCGAAGAGCCGATCCCGGGCGCCGACAGCCGCAAGCTGTGCAACAGCATCCGTCAGCGCGGGCAGTTGGACCCGATCTACATCGAGCGTGGTGTCGACCTCGCGCCGCTGGTCAAGCCACTGCTGCGTGCTGGCGACATCCTGCTGTGCCAGGGCGCCGGTGATATCGGTGGGCTTGCACCCAAATTATTGAACAGTCCGTTGTTCGCTGGCGCCGTGGCTGCACCCGCTGTGGGGAAATTGAAATGACTGCTGCTTACGCCAACCTCGTCTCCACTCTCGCGCCGGAAGACTTCGGCCGCGTTGCCGTGCTGTTCGGCGGCAAGAGTGCCGAGCGGGAAGTTTCCCTGAAGTCGGGTAACGCAGTTCTCGGCGCATTGCAAAGTGCCGGTGTGGACGCGTTCGGTCTCGACGTCGGCGATGACCTGTTGCAGCGTTTGYTCAACGAAAAGATCGACCGCGCTTTCATCATCCTCCACGGTCGTGGTGGCGAAGACGGCAGCATGCAAGGCCTGCTCGAATGCCTGGGCATTCCGTACACCGGCAGCGGCATTCTGGCTTCGGCTCTGGCTATGGACAAGCTGCGCACCAAACAGGTCTGGCACAGCCTGGGCATTCCGACGCCGCGTCATGCCGTATTGAGCAGCGAAACCGATTGTATTTCGGCAGCGACGGAACTGGGCTTCCCTTTGATCGTCAAACCGGCGCATGAAGGTTCAAGTATCGGTATGGCCAAAGTGAGTTCCACGTCCGAATTGATCGACGCCTGGAAAGCGGCCAGTACCTACGATTCGCAAGTGTTGGTCGAGCAATGGATTCACGGTCCGGAGTTCACCATCGCCACCCTGCGTGACCAGGTGTTGCCTCCGATTGCCCTGGGCACGACGCACAGCTTCTACGACTACGACGCCAAGTACATCGCCAACGATACCCAGTACCGCATTCCGTGCGGGCTGGACAGCACCAAGGAAAAGGAACTCATGGACCTCACGGCGAAAGCCTGCGAGGCGCTGGGTATCGCCGGTTGGGGCCGGGCAGACGTGATGCAGGATTCCGACGGGCAGTTCTGGTTCCTGGAAGTGAACACCGCACCGGGTATGACCGATCACAGCCTGGTGCCGATGGCGGCCCGTGCTGCCGGTCTGGATTTCCAGCAACTGGTTCTGGCCATCCTGGCCGCCAGTGTTGTCGGCAACACTGCCGGTAACCAAGAGTTGGCGAGAGGTTAAGACCATGCAAGGCGCGCAGCTAAGACATCAGCCCCCTCCAGCACCCGGCCGCAAACCGGTGCCACGAGGTGCAAGCCGAATGGTGGCCAAAGAGCCGATGTCTGTGCGCCTGCCGAAAGCCAATTTTGGTTTTCTCAAAGCCTTGTTCTGGCCGGTGCTGTTGGTTGCACTGGGGTTTGGTACTTACGAAGGCGCGCAGCGTTTGCTGCCCTACGCCGACCGGCCAATCACCAAGATCAACGTGCAAGGCGATTTGAGTTACATCAGCCAGCAAGCCGTGCAGCAGCGGATCGCCCCGTTCGTGGCGTCGAGCTTCTTCACCATCGACCTGGAGAGCATGCGTACCGAGCTTGAAACGATGCCATGGATCGCCCACGCCGAAGTGCGCCGGGTGTGGCCGGATCAAGTAGTGATCCGCCTGGAAGAACAGCTGCCTGTGGCCCGTTGGGGTGATGAGTCGCTGTTGAACAACCAGGGCCAGGCGTTCACCCCGCGTGAGCTGGCGAACTACGAACACTTGCCACAGCTGTTCGGCCCACAACGGGCTCAACAGCAGGTGATGCAGCAATACCAGGTGCTGAGCCAGATGCTCAGGCCGCTGGGCTTCTCGATTGCACGCCTGGAATTGCGTGAACGCGGTAGCTGGTTCCTGACCACCGGCGCTGGCAGTGCCGGTCCGGGGATCGAGCTGCTGCTGGGGCGCGGCAAGCTGGTAGAGAAGATGCGCCGTTTTATCGCCATCTATGACAAGACGCTTAAAGAACAGATTACGAACATTGCGCGCATCGATCTGCGCTACGCCAACGGCCTCGCTGTTGGCTGGCGGGAACCTGTAGCGCCCACGGCAGCCCAACCCGCTGTCGCGAAGAATTAAGAAGAGGCAGGACCCATGGCAAACGTGCAAAGCGGCAAAATGATCGTCGGTCTCGATATCGGCACCTCCAAGGTGGTGGCGCTGGTCGGCGAGGTTGCGGACGACGGCACGCTCGAAATCGTCGGGATCGGTACCCATCCGTCCCGTGGCCTGAAGAAAGGCGTGGTGGTGAACATCGAATCCACCGTGCAGTCGATCCAGCGCGCCATCGAAGAAGCGCAGCTGATGGCCGGTTGCCGCATTCACTCGGCGTTTGTCGGCGTGGCCGGCAATCACATCCGCAGCCTGAACTCCCACGGCATCGTCGCCATTCGTGATCGCGAAGTCAGTCCGGCCGACCTTGAGCGCGTCCTTGACGCTGCCCAGGCTGTGGCGATCCCGGCAGACCAGCGAGTGCTGCACACCTTGCCGCAGGATTATGTGATCGATAACCAGGAAGGTGTCCGTGAGCCACTGGGCATGTCCGGCGTGCGTCTGGAAGCCAAGGTTCACGTGGTCACCTGCGCCGTCAACGCCGCACAGAACATTGAAAAATGCGTGCGTCGTTGCGGCCTGGAAATCGACGACATCATTCTCGAGCAGTTGGCTTCCGCGTATTCGGTCCTGACCGACGACGAGAAAGAGCTGGGCGTGTGTCTGGTGGACATCGGCGGCGGTACCACCGACATCGCGATCTTCACCGAAGGTGCGATCCGTCACACCGCCGTGATCCCGATTGCGGGCGATCAGGTGACCAACGACATCGCCATGGCGTTGCGCACCCCGACCCAGTACGCCGAAGAAATCAAGATCCGCTACGCCTGCGCCCTGGCCAAACTGGCCGGAGCCGGTGAAACCATCAAGGTCCCAAGCGTTGGCGACCGTCCACCGCGCGAGCTGTCCCGTCAGGCCCTGGCCGAAGTGGTCGAGCCGCGTTACGACGAGCTGTTCACGCTGATCCAGGCAGAACTGCGTCGCAGCGGCTACGAAGACCTGATCCCGGCCGGCATCGTGCTGACCGGTGGTACGGCGAAGATGGAAGGCGCTACCGAACTGGCCGAAGAGATTTTCCACATGCCGGTGCGCCTGGGCGTGCCCCATGGCGTCAAGGGCCTGGACGACGTGGTTCGCAACCCGATTTATTCCACCGGCGTTGGCCTGTTGATGTACGGCCTGCAAAAGCAGTCCGACGGGATTTCGTTCTCGGGCATCAGCAGCCGTGACAGCTACAGCAATGACGAACCGAAAGCCGCCTTGCTCGATCGGCTCAAGAGCTGGGTACAAGGGAACTTCTGACGAAGTTAGCTTCAAGCTGCAAGTTTCAAGCGACAAGCGACAAGCGACAAGCGACAAGCGACAAGCAGTAAAAGCAGTAAAAGCAGTAAAAGCAGTAGGCGAAAAAAACTAGAGAACGTAAAGGAGAGGGAAAATGTTCGAACTCGTAGACAACATCCCCGCAAGCCCGGTCATTAAAGTTATCGGTGTTGGCGGTGGCGGCGGAAACGCTGTGAATCACATGGTCAAGAGCAACATTGAAGGCGTTGAATTCATCTGCGCCAACACTGATGCCCAGGCGCTGAAATCCATCGGCGCGCGGACCATCCTGCAACTGGGTACCGGTGTGACCAAAGGTCTGGGCGCCGGCGCCAACCCTGAAGTAGGTCGTCAGGCCGCTCTCGAAGACCGTGAGCGCATTGCCGAAGTCCTGCAGGGCACCAATATGGTGTTCATCACCACTGGCATGGGCGGCGGTACCGGTACCGGTGCGGCGCCAATCATTGCCGAAGTGGCCAAGGAAATGGGGATTCTCACTGTTGCGGTGGTGACTCGTCCGTTCCCGTTCGAAGGTCGCAAGCGCATGCAGATCGCCGACGAAGGCATCCGTCTGCTGTCTGAAAGCGTCGACTCGTTGATCACCATTCCCAACGAGAAGCTGCTGACCATCCTTGGCAAGGACGCAAGCCTGCTGTCCGCATTCGCCAAGGCTGACGATGTGCTGGCCGGTGCCGTTCGTGGTATCTCCGACATCATCAAGCGTCCGGGCATGATCAACGTCGACTTCGCCGACGTCCGTACCGTGATGAGCGAAATGGGCATGGCGATGATGGGCACTGGCTGCGCCAGCGGTCCGAACCGTGCACGCGAGGCCACCGAAGCGGCCATTCGCAACCCGTTGCTCGAAGACGTGAACCTGCAAGGTGCTCGCGGCATCCTGGTGAACATCACCGCCGGTCCTGACCTGTCGCTGGGTGAGTACTCCGACGTGGGTAGCATCATTGAAGCCTTTGCCTCCGAGCACGCGATGGTCAAGGTCGGTACTGTTATCGATCCGGACATGCGCGATGAGTTGCATGTAACTGTGGTGGCTACCGGTCTGGGCGCAAAAATCGAGAAGCCTGTGAAGGTCATCGACAACACCGCTCACACCTCGATCACCTCCCAGCCGCAACAATCGGCTCCCGCTCGTCAGGAACAACCAGCGGTGAACTACCGTGACCTGGATCGTCCGACCGTCTTGCGCAACCAGGCTCAGGCCGGTGCTGCGACTGCCGCGAAGATGAATCCGCAAGATGATCTGGACTACCTGGACATCCCGGCATTCCTGCGTCGTCAGGCTGATTGATGGAATGTATCAGGGCTATGAAGTTGATTGGTGTTCAGCAAAGGTCTGGTCTGCTATCATCGCCAGCCTTTGTTGATACCAGTTCGCAATTTGCGCTGAAGCGGCCCAAGCCATGATTAAACAACGCACACTGAAAAATATTATCCGTGCCACAGGTGTAGGCCTGCACTCAGGGGAGAAGGTATACCTGACCCTCAAGCCCGCGCCTATCGACACCGGCATCGTGTTTTGTCGTGCTGACCTCGATCCTGTGGTGCAGATACCTGCTCGCGCAGAAAACGTTGGCGAAACCACTATGTCGACCACACTGGTCAACGGTGACGTCAAAGTGGACACGGTGGAGCACTTGCTCTCGGCCATGGCTGGCCTGGGCATCGATAACGCCTACGTCGAGCTCTCCGCGTCCGAAGTACCGATCATGGATGGTAGCGCTGGACCTTTCGTATTCCTGATTCAATCGGCCGGCCTGGAAGAACAGGACGCACCGAAGAAGTTCATCCGGATCCTGCGGGAAGTGACAGTGGAAGACGGCGACAAGCGCGCCACTTTCGTCCCTTTCGAAGGCTTCAAGGTGAGTTTCGAGATCGATTTCGATCACCCGGTTTTCCGTAACCGCACACAAAGTGCAAGCGTGGATTTTTCCAGCACTTCGTTCGTAAAAGAAGTCAGCCGCGCCCGTACCTTTGGTTTCATGAGTGACATCGAGTACCTGCGCAAGCACAACCTCGCACTCGGCGGCAGCGTTGAAAACGCTATTGTGGTCGACGCGGATGGTGTACTGAACGAAGACGGCCTTCGCTATGAGGACKAGTTCGTGAAGCACAAGATCCTCGATGCAATTGGTGACCTCTACCTGCTGGGCAATAGCCTGATTGGTGAGTTCAAGGGCTTCAAGTCCGGACATGCATTGAACAACCAGCTGCTGCGCAAGTTGATTGAGCAGACAGATGCTTGGGAAGTCGTGACTTTCGAAGACGCCAGCACTGCACCGATCTCTTACATGCGTCCTGTTGCGGCCGTGTAAGCAAAAAACCTCTCTAGTTTTTAAAGGCTGCCTTCGGGTGGCCTTTTTTTATGTCTGATCGTTCCCACGCTCTGCGTGGGAATGCAGCCCGAGACGCTCCGCGTCTCATCCAGAGCCGAACGCRGAGCGYCCGTTGRGGCATTCCCACGCAGAGCGTGGGAACGATCA